>JAGYPB010000020.1 GCA_018399135.1 Deltaproteobacteria bacterium
CCCTTGACATAGGATTCCCGATCCGGTGCTGAACAGATACAAACAATGAGGCGTTCTTACGTACGTCGAAGCAGTGAGACGATGGAGGTAACGCAGCAGTTGTTGAGTTTTTGCGCCGCCATCAAGCCTGACGGTCTTTGATGACCCCTGTGGAGTACAAAATGATCAGCAAGACAATCAACAAAAAATGCAGTCAATGTGGTGCTCTGTTAACAGGTGGATACTGGTGTAAAGAGTGTAAAGCCGTATTCAAATGCCCGATTCCCGGCTGTGAAGCGGCCGTCAAGCCGGGTGCGCAGGAGTGCGGGCGCTGCGGGCTGTTCTTTGAAGATTATCTGTCCCAGCGTAAAATGTACCGGCGCTGCCCCAAGTGCAAAAAAAAGCAGGGGCTTTCTGAACATCAATGCCGCTTCTGCCGTCATTGGTTCAACTGCCCCACCTGTGGTGACAAGGTCTCCACCAACACAGTTCTTACCTGTCCGCGTTGCGGCACTTCCTTGCGTTAATCTGTGGAATCGGCTTTTGCTGAAGCCGATTCCAATCAAACAGCGTTCTGGACTTCTTTAATAAAAGCTGCTAACGTTCCGTTATTAATTACCTCTTTCACTGGCGGAGCGTCAATGTTGGCCTTGCTGGTAGCTATTCTTGGGGCTCTCTCGATCTTTTCTGCCGGGCATGCGCTGCTCACCAAACGTGACCCGCGCGCCGCTCTCGGTTGGATTGTCACCTGCCTTGCCCTGCCCGGACTCGGAGCCCTCCTATACTGGCTTCTTGGCGTTAACCGCATCCGTGCGCGGGCACGCGAACTGCAAGAGCAGGGCGAGGGGATGCACTGGCTCCATGTCAATGACCCCCCCACCGCGCACGATATTCCCTGCTACCCCAGCGATGATACCAGCCTTACCTTGATTACCCTGTCCGACGCCGTCACCCGCCGACCGCTGGTCAGTGGCAACCAGGTCGACATTCTCCACAATGGTGAGCAGACGTACCCAGCCATGCTCGCTGCAATCCGCAATGCCCGCGAATCGATCTTCCTCTCCAGTTATATCTTTACCCCTGACAGCCTGGGGATGCAATTTGTCCGTGAACTGATTGCCGCCGCCAACCGGGGCATCGATGTGCGCATCATGATCGATGCCTTTGGCGAACTCTATTCGCGTGACAAAGTGCGTCGCCATCTGCGTGGCACCAGGGTCAAGGTTATCTCTTTTCTGCCGCCACGCTTATTACACAGCTTCTATTTCAACCTGCGTAACCATCGCAAGATACTGGTAATTGACAACTGCATCGGCTTTACCGGTGGCATCAATATCCGTGAGCGCCATCTGGTCGAAGCAGCGCAGGATTCCATCCGCGTCATCGATATTCACTTCCGTCTGCAGGGGCCGATCTGCGAACAACTGCGCGATGCTTTCATGGAAGACTGGCATTATGCCACCAAGGAAAAACGCGTTCCCCGCGAACGGCCACGCCCTCAATCTATGGGCAGCGCCTGTTGTCGCGGCATCAGTGCCGGACCCAATGAACCCCACGAAAAGCTCAACTGGATTATTATCGGCGCGTTGTCTTGCGCCAAGTCCCACATCCGCATCATGACTCCCTACTTTATTCCGTCACGCGCCCAGCTGGCAGCGATCAACGTTGCTGCCCTGCGTGGCGTTCGCGTCGAAATCATCCTGCCGGCGCAGAACAACCTCCCCTTTGTCGGATGGGCCGCCAACGCTTATCTGTTTGAGGTACTGGAGCACGATGCCCGCGTCTATTTTCATCCTCCCCCCTTTGTGCACAGCAAACTGCTGCTGATTGATGACAAATACGCCTTGATCGGCTCCGCCAACATCGATCCACGCAGTTTGCGTCTCAATTTCGAATTTAATGTCGAGGTGTTTGACCAGCAAACCGTCGCCAAGCTCTGCCGGCACTTCGACCAGTCCCGTGATCATTCACGCCAGGTGACACTCCAGGAGGTTGACAACCGTCCCCTGGCCGCGCGCCTGCGCGACTCTTTGTTTAAGGTCTTTTCCCCCTACCTGTAGGAGACAACGATGCCGATTATCACCCTTGATGGACCACCATTGAGCCTGAAAAAAAAACGTATCCTGGTAAATACGCTGACCTGTCTGACAGCCGGGGCATATGACCTGCCCGAATCAACAATCATCATCATGCTGCGGGAAAACTCGCCTGATCAGGTAGCAGTAGGCGGCACTCTGATTGCTGATCGCTGAAATCTGGAGGCCATGATGATTTCTTCTACCAACAAGCGGCTTCCCTTCAGCACTCTGCCTTTATTGCTGACCATCAGTATGTGTTTGATGTCCTGCGCCGGCAACCAGCCTGGCAACCTTGGTGTTACGGCTGCCAAACTATCCCCCTGTCCCACTTCGCCCAACTGTGTCTGCAGCGATTGTGACTCAACCAAACAACAGATTGACCCCTTTATCCTGGCCGTGCCTGCGCTGCAAGCCTGGCAAGCAGTTCGTGAGCAGATAACCACGCTGTCACGCACCCGGATTATTTCGGTCAGTGACCATTATCTCTATGCCGAATGCCGCAGTGCCATTTTTGGTTTTGTCGATGATCTGGAATTACATCTGCGCCCGGAAGAAGGTATCATCGCCGTGCGCTCCGCGGCACGATTGGGCTATTATGATTTCGGCATCAATCGCAAACGCATCGAGACCCTGCGAACAGCATTGCGCAAGGAAGGTGTCGTGCGCTGAGAGGGGATCACTCGCCTCAAACGACGGCTATCATCGTTGCAAAAAAACGAACAGCCCACAGGATATGTATCCCGTGGGCTGTATTGGTAGGTTTTAGTGGTATAGATAACCGTCGCGATCACCGGTTATTGGCCGTCAGTGGACTTACCTTCGGCTGAATCGGTCTTTTTGCTTCCGTCACGCGGAAGCTGACAACTGTCAGACATTCAGGTCTGAATTCCCAGACGTGGCAAAACCCAGCGGTTCAAAATAAACCAGACGGCAACAATACCGAGAATAAGCGTCCATTCCATCTCTATACTCCTTTGTTTGCAATGAGGCTAATTGTAGATGAAACCTCAAGTAAAGTCAAATATTCATATATCTATATGTTCTTTGGGATATGAATTGTTATCAGCAATCCCCCGTACTCGTGATTCATTGCCTGGATACTGCCACCGTGCAGAACAATGGCACTTTTGGCAATGGCCAGACCGATACCGGTGCCACCGCTCTGGCGATCACGAGCATCGGCGACCCGGTAAAAGGGGTCAAAAATCTTGGATAAAGCAGCTTCCGGCACCCCCTCCCCTCGATCAACAACCTTTATCCGCCAGACATCTCCGCCGTCGATAAGAGTCACCTGCACCTCAGTTTCATTATCGGTATATTTAACCGCATTACGAATAACATTCTCCAATGCCTGAGCCAACAGTTCGATCGAACCGTTGCAGAGCGCCGGGGATGGTCCTTTAAAAAAGACCCGGCACTGGCGCGCTGCGGCTTCGTAGTCGGCATCCTGTACCAGCTTTGCCAATAATTCCTGCAGATCAAAAGGAGCAAATCTCTGCTTATTGATCCCACTGGTCATGCGCGTTAAGCCGAGAAGTTGGCCAATCATCTCATTCATCCGCTGCGCTTCAAGATCGATACGATCCAGAGCTTTATCTCCGGCGGTACTGCCTGATTGCTGGCGCGCTAACTCAAGGGCCACGTTCAGACGTGCCAGAGGTGAGCGTAACTCGTGTGACAGATCACGCAGCAGTTGCTGCTGATCGGAAATCAAGGTTTGAATTTTCCCCGCCATTTCATCGAAATCACGGGCCAGCCCGCCGAGTTCATTCCTGCCTTTAATCTGGTCACCAATACGGGTTGCCAGATCGCCAGCGGCAAAACGATGGGTGGCATAACGCAGACGGCTGATCGGCGCTACCAGCGAGCGCGCCAGGACAAAACAGACCAGTGCAGTAATGGCAAGCAGAAGTAACAACTGCACGCCGAGAAAGCCGTGGGTCATCACCTTAAAGAAGTCCCGCGGGGCCGGTCGTTCCGGCAAGGTGATAACAACAACATAGCCAGTACCGCTTGCTCCTTTGACCGTTGCAGCAATACCATTGCGCGCCCCCTGCATCGGCAACACCACCTCACCACTGCGCAGAGCGCGCGATGCCATATGCTGCACCCGACGATGAATTGTGCGCCGGCTTAACAGCTGAACCTCCTGATCAAAAAGGATCAGCTCAATCCCTGATTCGCGCAACAAACGCTCCGTATACTGATCCACTGCCGGAACCCCGGCGGTTTCGAAAGCACGGATCGCCTCGCGGCCATATTCGGTGATTGCGCGACGGCTGAAACTCTGATGCGCCAGCGGCGGGAACTCCTGATCACGAAAATAGGTCAACACCACCACCGATGCGGTAACCAGCACAATCATCAGGAGAAAGTAGAGAAATATCTTTAAAAACAGACTGCGCATCAGGATTCATCCTCCGGCAGGGAATAAAGATATCCGACCCCACGCACGGTACGGATCCGTTCAGTCTGCCCGTAGCTGTGGCCGAGTTTTTTGCGCAGGGCGCTGACATGGACATCGATACTACGATCATAGGCCGAAAGTTGCCGGCCCAGAACCTGTTCTACCAGATCTTCACGGCTGATAATCTCGCCCGCATGGGCAAGCAACGCTTCGAGCAGGCTGAATTCCACCGAGGTCAGTTCCACCAGCTGTCCGTCCTGTTTGACCGTTCGGTTGGCCGCATTGAGTACCAGATCACCTACCCGGTAGTCCGACTGAACCCTGGGCTTCGTGTTTAAACCACCAGATGAACCTTCGAGGCGCCGCCGGATCGCTCGAATCCGTGCCACCAGCTCACGCGGGTTGAAGGGTTTGGGAAGATAGTCATCAGCGCCCAGTTCCAGCCCGACAATGCGGTCAACATCATCACCACGGGCAGTCAACATGATCACCGGAATACGACTGGTTTCGCGAATCTTGCGCAGCACATCGAAACCATTAAGCCCCGGCAACATGACATCAAGCACCACCAGCTCGTAAGGATGGCTCGTTGCCGCCTCGGCTCCCAGATCCCCGCGATGCACCGCATCAATCTGAAAGCCTTCACCTCCCAGATAATCCTGCAGCAACTCACATAGTTCCATGTCATCATCGATGACCAGAATCCGTTCCATGCCTTCTCCTGTCTACTTGACTTAAAAACGTCACCTGTCCATGAATTTATCATACCTGCCAGCCATAACCAGTGCTGTAAAGAAATGTAAAGACGACTAGGATCAGCAGCTTTACATATCTTTACTCAAACCACACAGCTCTTAACCCACATTTACCTTTGTTTGGATTATAGTCCAGTCATCGATGCAAAACACAATCTAACAACCCACAGATAAAAAGGAGAAAATCATGAAACGAACAATTTTATTCAGTCTGCTTATTGCTGGTCTACTACTGGCAGGAACGCATGCCTTCGGTTGGTCCGGTAGTCCGGGAATGAGGGGGAACCAGGATTGTTCCCCACGCACAGCCCAGCGCATGACAGACGAACAACGCCAGGAGCGTCAGGAGACACAACAACAAAAAATGGCTGTTATTCTCGACCTGAACGACAGCCAGCAGCAGCAACTTAAAACCTTACGCGGACAGCGTCAGCAACAGCAGCAAGCTCTGCGCACAGAAATGCAGGCCAGCCGGAACCAGTTGCGCGAAGTCGCCAGAGCTAATGACGCTGACGAAGCAAAAATCAGTGCTGCTGCGCAAAAACACGCCGAATTGAAAACCCGAATGATGGTCGATGGCGCCAAACATCGTCAGCAGGTAGCTGCCATCCTGACAGCAGAGCAGCAGCAAAAACTTGAGCAACTGCGGGATCTTAAAGAAAACAATTCTTACGGCAAGCGTGGCCAGTCCAGAAACTGCAGCAGCGGTGACTGCACCCCTGGTCAAAGATCAGGACATCGTGGTGGTCAGGGCCCACGCATCTAAGCACTTGCCAGCAACTTCAGCTGAAGGTTTATCAGCAGGCGATCATTATTATGATGATCGCCTGCTGTTTTGTTTGTAACTGCTCAGGTGGTATTCAACTGTTGCCAAAACGACCCCGCTTATGGTGTTATCAACCTACCTCTCGTAAATGAAATTTGCAGACAAATCAGGAACCACATGATGTACCAACAACTCTCCCCCATTGAAATCCGGATCCTCGGCTCTCTGGTCGAAAAGGAACTTGCAACGCCGGAATACTATCCGTTGAGCCTCAATGCCCTGACCAATGCCTGCAACCAGAAATCAAATCGTGATCCGGTTATGGCGCTGACGGAAGAAGAGGTCGCCCAGGGGCTCGACGATCTGCGCCGTCGGCAACTGACTTATCGTTCCGCCGAAGGGGTGCGCACCCTGCGCTATTGTCATCATCTTGAAAAAATGCTGCATCTCGGCCGCAGCGAACTGGCAGTGCTGGCGATTTTACTACTGCGTGGCCCCCAGACCATCGGGGAAATCCGCACTCGCTGTGAACGGATGGTTGGTTTTGCCAACCTGGCCGAAGTAGAGGCCGTGCTTGACCATTTGAGTACAGCCGAACCGCCCCTGGTTGCACAACTGCCCCGGCAGCCTGGTCGCAAGGAGTGCCGCTATGTTGATCTGCTACGCGCTGAGATCTTGGTTGAAGGGGTGACTGCAGGTACGATTTCGGAACAAGGGGGCAGGCAGACTTCGAGCGGTGATCGTCTCACTCAGCTGGAGGAGAAGGTCTCCCTGCTGGAGCAGGAAGTTATCCGCCTGCAGGAAGAAATTATCAGTATTCTCGCCCAACTTGACGAGTTCAAATCACAGTTTGACTAGAACCGGGTTAGAATAACAGAACCGGACAGCGCACATTGTGCAGCACATAATTGGCAACGGAGCCGAACAGCACATCGCGAATCTCACCACGACCACTACGGCGCCCCAACACCAGTAACTGAAAATCTTCGTTATTGGCAATCTGTGGAATCAGCCGTCGCGGCATACCAAACTCAATTCGTAACTCAACATCCAGATCAGCCGCACGAAGCTTGTCGGCAAGCTTTTCCATCCGCTCGGTAGCAGCATGCATGGCGTTTTTACGCACCATTTCAATCTGAAAATCGGGAATCATCCGATAGGCCAGCTGATCGTTGATCACATGCAGCAGCACCAGGCGAACGCCAAATCTCTCGCGATTGCTGATAATGTCAGTGATCGTTTTATCGGTGGTCGCCGAGTCATTGATCGGAACCAGTATCCGCGGCGTCATCAGACTCTCCTCTGTCGCAGTTCGCATGTCATTCCCGCTGTCAAAACAATCCCAATAAAAGTCACAGCATTGTTACTGAAGCTTATCCGCCGGCAAAAACTGCATCAGCATACGGGCATCATCTCCACGCAGTTTCTCTGCCAGACTGATCAGGCCATCTTCCAGATAGCGTGCCTGATACCCTTGTGTGCGGAGATACGCCATAGCAAGAATTGCCCGGTCCTTGTGAGGACATGCGGTAATAATCAACTTATCCTTGGGTAATTCATCAAGACGTAAAGGCAGTTCATTCAAGGGGATATGCAGGGCAAAATTGAAATTCCAGGCCTGCTGCTCTTCAGCGAAACGGATATCCACCAGCACCACCTCTTCATCCATCAGATGATCGATGAGAAAGAGACTATTGGCTTTCATCTCACGACGCGCGTCATAATCGTAGTTGAGCAGATACTCCTCAAGGCTTTCCGCCACTGCCGGGTGTTCCCTGGCCACAGCAGGCAAGCAAATCAACAGCAACATGGCGGCAATCAGCATGGTTTTAGTAGCGGTTCTGTTCATCAGCAATACTCCTGTATTTGAGCATTCCAGTCTTTTCTTTATTCTGTCTTCTCACGTTCAACCATACACCAGGCGTGGCAGAAACAGAACCAGATCGGGCCAGAAAGTCAGTAGCAACAGAATGGCGATCTGGATCAGCAAGAAAGGCATGACCGCTTTCGACACATAGACCAGATCCCGGTTAACTGTTGCTCCGGCAATATAGAGGCTGACGCCCAGCGGCGGCGTACAATAACCGATACCGAGGTTGATGGTCATGAGTAGACCGAAGTGCATGGTGTCAATACCAAACTGACTTAACAGCGGCAAAAAGATCGGCGTCAGAATCAGGGTGGCGGAAATAATATCCATGAACATCCCGATGACCAGCAACAGGATATTGACCGCCAGCAGAAACACCCAGGGGGAATCGATACTGCTGACCACAGCATTGGCAATCTTGTTGGGGATCTGCTCAAAGGTGAGATATTCACCAAACACCGATGCGCCGGCAACGATGATCAACAGAGTGGCCGAAGTCACCGCTGAAGACACCACAACGCGCTTGACATCACGCAACTTGAGGTCGCGATGGATCACAATCTCGACAAAAAAAGCGTAGAAACAAGCGACCACCGCCGCCTCATTGGCGGTGAAAAGTCCGGAGTAAATACCACCAAAAATCAATACCGGCAACATCAGGGCCCAGATGCTCTCGCGAAGCACCTTGACCGCTTCTTTGAAAGTCGGTCGATCGGTGGTCTGTAGCCCCTGTTTCTTGCAGACGATGTAAGCGTATAGACTCATGGCTGCCATGATCATCAGACCGGGAATAAAGCCGGTCAGAAACAGCGCTTCCAATGGATCATTACTGACCATGGCATAGAGAATCATGGCGATGGAGGGGGGGATAATGACACCAAGGATTGGTGCCGTGGTCATCACCCCGACGGAAAATTTTTCTTCATAGTTGTTCTTGACCAGGGCCGGAATCATAAAACCGCCGATAGCCACCACCGTCGCTACGGTAGAACCGGAAATAGCCCCGAAAAACCCACAAGCCAGAATCCCCGCCATGGCCAGTCCGCCGGGCAGAAAACCGACCATCACATTAGCGGTATTGATCAGTTTTTTGACAATGGTTCCAGTGGTCATGATGTTGCCGCAGAGGACAAAAAACATGACGACGACCAGAGCGAACTTGTCCATACTGCGGTACAGTACCTCAATGACGATACGCGGATCGATATCGAGGAGAAACACCAGACCGAAGGTGCCGGTAAAAAACAGCGCCATGAACACCGGCACGGTGGCCGCCAGACAACCGAGCAACAGGGCGAGAATCAACAGGTAACTCATTTCCATGTCATTCCTCCCCGGTCATATCCTGGACACCCCGCCAGTCTTCAACCATAACCACCAGTGTGCGAAAAAACATCATCACTCCCATGACCGGCAGCACAGCATAAAAAAACCATTCGGGAATCTGCAGTGTACTGGTACGGGCAAATTGGTCATGATACATCATGGTCGTCATCGTCCACCCCAGCTTGACCATCACTCCGGCAAAAAACAGCACCGCAATGTGCGAGAACAGGGTCAACGGGCGTTTGAGTACCGGAAAAATCTGCGGGAGGGCATCAATACGAATCAGGGAGCGACTGCGGATCGCCGTTACCACACCAATATAAGTAGAAAAGAAGATAACCTTACGCACCACTTCATCAGACCAGTAAATATTGATATCACCACCCGCCTTACGCATGATCACATTGGCCATGGCCGCCAGCAAAGCGGCACAGACCGCGATAAACAATGACCATTCTTCGACGAACAGAAAAGTCCGATCAATTTTTTTAAAGATTTTTTTCAGCATCGTGCGTGTCTGGCTCCGCATTTTTGGGGACATGTCGACAAATTGAGGTAACGCGGAGAGAGGACATTCCGGCCACCTGGGAAACCACTAAAACGGGGCCGGAGAGGGATCCTCTCCGGCCCCGTCATGGCGAGCCGATTATACAGAGATTATCTCTAACTGCCAAGCTTTGCCCGCACCAACTCGAGATATTCCACCCCGATACGCTCACTCCAGCGCTCTAAAATCGGCTCAGACAGTTTTTTTAACTGGGTCAGATCAGCTTCCGACAACTGGTGAATCTGCACCCCGGCGGCTTGAGCCGCCGCGAGTTGCTCATCATGCTGACGACGGGTGGCTTCACGCGATTTGGCACTTTCTTCAGCAACGACCTCCAGGAAGATGGTACGCAGATCCTCAGGTAAACGATCGAGCCAGCGTTTGTTGACCAGATGAACAAACAGCCCCTGAGCGTAGTTCAGCTCGGTAAAATGCTTGGCGACAGTGAACTTTTTGGTGATATTACAGACGATAGCGGTATGGTCAAGACCGGTGATGACACCGGTCTGTAAGGCTTGGGGCACATCGGGCCAGGGCATGACCGTGAATTTCAGCCCCCAGGCGCGATAGGCATCGGTATTAACAGGTGCTTCTGCGATCCGGAAATTGACGCTCTTCGCTGCCTCAAGGCTGTCCACCGGTACCGTGGTGGCCCAACCGTAAGGGCCGTAATTGGTGATATCGGCCACATAAATACCCCCAGCCAACGCACTGTCGGCAAAGGGCTGCCAAATTGCGGGGTCTGACCTGAAGGTATCGAGCTTGTCGAAGGTATCAACAACATAAGGCAAATTGACTATCCCCAGGGTGTCGGCCACATTGGCCGCGGCCACCGAAGAACTCAGCATGCCGTGGACAGCACCAAGACGCAACTTGCTGATGACATCACGCTCCCCACCCAGTTGTGCCAGGGGGCGATAGTCAACAAAGATCTGACCATTCGTGCGATCCCACACCGCATCGCGGATGCGATATCCGGCAGCGACCCCCTCAATGACCGGATGCGAGATGTTGGAAAGAATGTAGGTATACTTTGCCCCACTGGGATCAAACTTGGGTTGCCAACTTGCCAGCGGATCCTCATTCGCCACCCCTTGAGTCACCGGGCCAAACAACAAAGAACAATCAAAACATCATCTTTTTCACAGTCAAACCTCCCAAAAAGAAATAAACATGATCCAAACAGGGGTTTGGTCTACACAAACAAAAGTTAAGCATCAACAAATTCAACAAGTTAGCGGGTCAATGTATACCTGTATCAGCATTTTAAGGTCAATAAAAAAAAGCCGGAGCAGCGCCATTTCCGGCTTTTCAATAGGAAAAAGATTTCTGCGGTCAGCTATCCTGGCCACCGGGTCAGAGATCCTGTGGTATGTATCAGTTATCAGACGCTGTTGTACCTGTTTCAGGAGAAATCGGCACCGATACGATCCTCCCACTGTTTGATCACCGGTTCAACCTGTTGCTTCATCGCTGCCAGATCCTGCTCCGATAAACGATAAAAAGACACCCCTGCGGCACGGGCCCTGGTCATTTCTCGCTGATCCTGCTCCTGACCTGCAAGCCGGGCCTTGTCGCTTTCTTCTGTGATAATGCGCAACAAAGTTTCTCGCAAAGTCTTCTGGTAGGCGCTGCAACCAGCGTTCGTTGATCGAAGTGGATGTAAAGACCCTGAGCATAGTCAATCTGAGTGTAGTGTTTGGCGGTATTAAAAAAGTTAGCAGTGCCGGTCACCGTCGGGGTATGGTCGAGACCGGTAATAACCCCGGTCTGCAAGGCCTGGGGCACATCGGGCCAGGGCATCACCGTGAACTGCAATCCCCAAGCGCGGTACATATCAATATTTACCGGCGCCTGCGCAATCCTAAAAATCACCCCTTTAGCTTCCTCGAGACTGGTCACCGGGGTGCGGGTCGCCCAGCCATAACCACCATAAGCGGTAAAATCGACAACGCGAATACCGGAGCGCAACGCCTCGGCGCCATATTCTTCAAACAACTCGGCATCCTTACGCAACTGCTGCAGTTGATCAAAGCTACCAACAAGAAATGGCAGATTCACAAGTCCCAAGCGCGGCGAGACGTTGGGCGCAGCAACAGAAGAGCTCATCATTCCATGGATAGCGCCCATTCTCAACTTGCCGATCACATCCATCTCGCCTCCCAACTGGGACATGGGGCGATAGTCGACAAACAGGCGTCCATTTGTCTCTTCCCAGATCCGGTCGCGAATGCGAAAACCAACCCGGACCCCTTCAATAGCCGGGTGACCAACACAGGAGAGGAGATAGGTATGTTCCGCCCCTCGGGGGTCAAACTTTGGCTGCCATTCAGCCATGGGATCATTGGCCGTAGCCGAGCCGGGCAACAGCAACAACACAACAAACAGAATTAGCATCAATTTTTGCTTCATCGTCTCTCTCCTTATAAAATATCAGAACTGTATTAATGACGCAGTAGAACATAATCTCACCTTAGAAACAATAAGTTAGATCGCTACACATGGAACCTGGGACCTCTTATATCGGCAACCTTAAGTGCTGAAAAACAGCTGCATCCGGACCAGTCTCTGTGTTAATGGTAGCAGGAATCATATTCTCGTGGAGACAAACACCTTATGCCGCATACTGATACGCCCGAAAAGCTGGAGCTACTCGCACCGGCAGGCAGCCTTGAAGCCTTTTTTGCCGCTGTTGATGCCGGCGCCGATGCAGTTTATACCGGATTGAAAGATTTTTCTGCCCGTGCCAAGGCTAAAAATTTCAGTCTTGCCGACATTGAACGGATGACCAGCTACCTGCATGCTGACGGTAAGCGCCTCTACGTCACCCTCAATACCCTGATCCGTGAAAATGAATTGTCCCACCTGATCGACACCCTGTCAGCGCTGGAATCTTTTAACGTCGATGCTGTCATTATTCAGGATCTCGCCATCTGGAAACTGGTCAGGGAACATTTCCCGCAGTTGGAAGTTCACGCGTCGACACAGATGACGATCCACAATGTCGCCGGTGTTAAAATGCTTGAGCGCCTCGGCTTCACCCGCGCGGTGCTGGCGCGAGAGTTGACCCTGGCAGAAATCGCCTTTATCCGCAGCCAGACGCGCATGGAACTGGAGCATTTCATCCACGGTGCCTTGTGTTTTTCCTTCAGCGGCCAGTGCTACTTCTCGTCGTTTCTGGGTGGTAAAAGCGGCAACCGCGGACGCTGTGCCCAACCCTGCCGGCGCAATTACCGCCACCATCAGCAGCAGGGGTTTTTCTTCTCTCCCAACGACCTGTCGGCCATCGATCTGCTGCCGGAACTTGCCAATGCAGGGATCTGCAGTTTCAAGATCGAAGGACGGATGAAAAGCGCCGAATACGTTCACAAGGTGGTTAGCGCCTATCGGCGGGTCATGAATGCCTCTGATGCTGAGCGCAAACAGGTTCTTGCCGCTGCCAAGCAACAGCTCAAGGACAGCTTTGGCCGCCAACCGACCCGCGGTTTTCTCTCCGGCAATCAACCGAATGATATGGCCATCCCCTCACAAAAAGGGGCAACCGGTCGATTTACCGGCAAAATCCGCCAGGTTCAGGGCAGTCGCTTAAGCTTTACCTCTTTACTGCCGCTGCATGTAGGCGACCGCTTACGGATTCAACCCGCCAATGACAAAAGCGGCAGTGCTTTTACCCTGCGTCAACTGTTCAGCGGAACGAACCAGATTAAAAAATCTCCCGGCGGCAAACTGGTGACTGTCATCTCCCCCTTTGACCAACGCTTTGCTCCAGGTGACAGTGTCTTCATGGTTGCCAGCGCCGACGCCTTCACCCTCAGTGATGCCGCCGCCCGCCGCAAACTTGAACACCGCCGACCCGGTGGAGAGATTGTCGATCTCGACATCAAGGTAAGCGACACCGACATTGCACTTGGTGCAACCATCAACCGGCAGCGGTTAAGTTTTGCCTATCCCATCACCAGCTTTGCCGCCACCAGTCAACCCCTCGACAAGATGGTTCTCGAGCAGGTTTTCGCGGCAGTTGCCGATGAACCTTTCGCTCTTGGGTCGTTGACCTGTAACGATCTGCCGGCAATTGTCATCCCTCCCAAGCAGTTAAAACAGATCCGCCGCACCTTTTATCGCGACCTGCGTCTTGCCCGCCAGCAGGATATCCAGCAACGGCGTCACGATCAGCGGCAAGCCGCCGTCGCGTCTCTGCTGCCGGGGGCAAACAACGTCCACCGGCCGTCAGAGTTCCGAGCGCTGCTCGGGGACACCCGCGAACAATATCTGCTGAATAACGAACTGATCGATACCCTGCTGTTGCCAATCAACAGCCACAGTTTGCAGCACGCTGACAAACTGCGCCGCCGCGCCGATAAGATTATCTGGGATCTTCCCTTTGTTCTCTTCGATCAGGACTGGCAGGAGCATCAAGCTGTCATCCGTACCCTGGTGCAGGCCGGCTTTCGCCGGTTTCGTCTGAGCAATCTTGGTCACTTCCCCCTGTTTGACGGACTCACCGACCTCAAGCTCTACAGCAGCTATCGCCTGTTTGCCCTCAACAGTCAGGCGATCGCCGCTCTAAGTGAGCTCAATATCACCGATGTTGAGCTCTATATCGAGGATGACCGCCACAACCTGACCGCCATTCTGTCGCGCCAATTGCCGGTGCCCACCAGCTTGATGATTTATGGGCGAGTTCCGCTACTGACATCGCGCATCCGCGTACGCCAGTTGCGCAGCGACAGTCCCATTCTGTCAGACCGGGAGGATGCCTACCGGGTACAGCAGCGGCAGGGACTAACCTGGCTGTTCAGCGAAATGCCCTTCTCCTTTATTGCCAACATCGAGGAGCTTAAGCAACTCGGTTGCTCTGGATTTGTCGTCGATCTATCGCACTGTGGCGCCGGCAACACCAGTGTTAAACAGGTGCTGGAAGCCTTAAGCCGTGGCAACGACCCCGCACAGTGCAGCAAATTCAATTTTGAGGCCGGGCTGGAGTGACGATATCAAGGCCTGCGGATCTGGCAAAACGTCATTGCCCTGACTGCTAAACCCGACTATAGTATCGAACTGTGAAATTTCTCGATGGAGGAGATGATGTTGCAGCGCCGCTCGATGATTCACGTTTCCCTGGCTGTTATTGCCCTGATTATTATTTTTTACCCTTATTTCAGCAATAAACCGGGCTCTGAAAAGGTAGAGCAGGCATCTGCTGCCGCCGTGGTCTTCCTTGACCTGCTGGACAAGGGCAATTTTGAAGAAGCCTGGCGCCAGAGTACCTCCTATATGCGCAACGACATCCCGCTGGAAACCTGGCTTGCCCAGCTCAATCAGGTTCGCAGCCAGGTTGGCGCTTTACGCGAACGCACCCAATCTGACGTTAAATACACAAAAGAACAGATTGAAGGGATCCCCGAAGGGGAATATCTCTCTTTTTTCTATAACAGCCGTTTTGACAATCACGGCTCCGCTCGCGAACGGGTCACCCTGTACCACGAGTCTGCCACGTCCTGGCGCGTTGCAGGTTATTTCATTGAGTGAAACATGAACATTACCCACCAATGAAGCGAAGAGAAAAATGACCGCTGTCGATCCTTCAGCTACAGCATCCGCTCAACTGCCCCGCACCACCTGTCCTGTTGGTGTGCTTTTGTGTCCATTTCCAGACGCAATGACCGATCTACAGCAGGAACTTGATCACCTCCGTCTACAGGTACGAACCGATGCCTTGACCGGTGTCTCCAACTACCGATTTTTTATCGATGCGCTGGAGCAGGAGGTGGAGCGATCAAGCCGCAACGGACGTCCAACCAGTCTACTCATGATTGACATCGATCACTTTAAACAGGTCAACGATATCCACGGTCATGAGGTGGGAAATCAGGCACTGATCCACGTAGCGGCACTGATCAGCGCGCAGGTACGCAAGCTCGATATCGTCTGTCGTTACGGTGGCGAAGAGTTTGCCGTCATCCTACCTGAGACCGAACTTTATTCCGCTATCCCCGTCGGCGAACGCATCCGCCTGACCCTCGCCGGAACCCCTCTGCAGCAAGACGGAGTGCTTCTTGAGTTAACCGTCAGCCTTGGACTGGCAACTTACCTGCCTTATTCGTTAAGCTCCGCTACAGAACTGATCTCCCAGGCAGATCAGTACCTCTATGAAGCCAAGAAAAACGGTAGAAATCGACTCTGCCATACCGATGTTCCCCAACCGGAAAGCATCAGCAATGAGGAAAAACAAACCCTCATCAAGCTGTTCGGGCGCGACTCAAACGCAAAGGATTGAGTATGAAAATTGTTGTTCTCGATGGACACACCCTGAATAATGGCGATCTCGACTGGGCTCCGCTGAAAGCCCTGGGAACCTGTATTATTCACCCGCGTACCAGCGTCGATCAAATTATCGAAAAGACACGGGATGCTGAGATCATCCTCTCGAACAAAGTTCCAATCAGCGCTGAAACCATGGCCGCTCTTCCCAACCTGCGCTACATCGGCGTCTTGGCCACCGGCGTCAACATGATCGACCTGGACGCTGCCAAAGAGCGGGGAATTGTTGTTACCAACGCTCCCGGCTACAGTAGCGACTCAGTTGCCCAGATGGTCTTTGCGCTACTGCTGGAGATGGCGCAACAGGTGGGTCATCATGCCCGCATGGTGGCAGAAGGGGCCTGGGTCAGCTGCAAGGATTTCAGTTTCCGCGATCGCCCGCTGTGCGAACTGGCCGGCAAAACCATGGGGGTGGTCGGTTATGGCGAAATCGGCCAAAGGGTCACAACCATTGCCCGCGCTTTTGGTATGCAGGTGCTGGCACATACCGCTCACCCGGAAAAACATCAAAAAGAGCAGGGGGTCACTTTTGTTGATGTTGACCAACTGTTTACCGACAGTGATGTGATCAGCCTGAACTGCCCGCTGACCCCGGAAACCGATCAACTGGTCAACACCGCGCATCTGGCGCGGGTCAAGCAGGGTGCCCTGCTGATCAACACCGGTCGTGGCCAGCTGGTCAATGAAGCAGCCGTCGCTGAAGCCCTCGAAGACGGCTATCTTGGTGGCTATGCTGCCGATGTCCTGTCCAGCGAACCGCCACGCTCGGACAATCCGCTGCTGAATGCACCCCACTGTATTATCACCCCCCACATTGCTTGGGCAACCACAGAAGCGCGCAGTCGCCTGCTGACTATGGTGGTCGACAATGTCGCCGCCTTTTTGCAGGGAGAACCCCGCAACCGGGTGGCCTGATGAACGACAGTAAGCACCAGCCGCAGGTTGTATCTGCACGCCAACAGATGGATAACGCCATTGCCGAACTGTGGCAGTCCTGCCGGGAACAGGGGCGGGATCTCTATTGCCGCGCAGGCTGTGGTAACTGTTGCACCCTGGCGGTTAATTGCAGTTATCCGGAAGCGATGATGCTGGCAGCCAGCCTGACCGTCAAACAACGCCAACAGATCAACGACCGTTTGCCGTTATTGGCTCAGCTATGTACGACAGCGGGTGATCTCAAGGAATTTCTCCACTCCTACCGTCACCAGGGGGACGGTTGCCCCCTGCTCGATCCACACCAACACTGTTCCAGCTACAACCAGCGCCCCTTATCGTGCAGGGCCCTCCTGTCAACCCGCCCACCGCCCTGGTGCGGCGTTGACTTCTCGACCCTCCACCCCCACGAAAAGCAGGCCTTCTTAAGCAGCCTCGATCAAAACTTTGTCGCCTACCCCAGTCATTATCTGGCGCAGCCACTGGAATTGGCAGCAGCGTTGGAAAAATCCCTCGATGAAGAATTCGCCAACGAATATGGTGTGAATATCAGTGGAAACCTGATCTGGTTGCTCGGACTGGAGTTGACGTCACAAGTTGGTAAGCGATTGGCACAACGGGAACAGGGGCTTGTTGAATGGTTGCTGGAGCAGCAGGAGCGGTACCCGTATCTGCTACAGGTGACCAAAAGGGATCATTTTGAACACTGATCCCGCCGTCCACTGGACCGAAAACGACACGACCCACACTGCCGCCTGGCGCTCGCAAAGCGGCTCTGCTCCCCCCAAACGGATCCTAATCGGCAGGGATGATATGAAAGCCGATGTGGCCTATCGCCTCGCCTGCGAGGGAACGGCGGTTCTGTGGCAAGGAGACTTCCAGAATGCCCGCCAGATGCTGGCGGCGCTGGCCCGGCGAGCAAAGAGCAAACCGAAGAAACAAAAAAGTTCCGCGGTAACTGCTCCGGCCCAGGCTTTCCATCTTTACCGTATGGCACAGGCACAGCGTGCCCGGATCCTGGGGATGCTTCTGCTTCCCTTTGAAGCGGATCACAGCGTCTCGCTGCGCCGGGCTCCCGACGTTCGACAGCCCTGTCTGGAGGCCTTCGGCGCGGCTGCCGGCCCGTACATTGCCTCCCTGCGTGATCTGCTCGGGGCGATCGGTGCCCACGAATGGTACAAGAAGGGGGTGGAGATCCCTGCCCTCGGCGCTCGAATTCACCCGCACTATGGGGTTTTTTCTCCCGTTCGCGGCGAGTACGTTGAGTTGCTGGCCCAGGCGCCGCTGCCTTCCCTCGAACTGGCCTTCGACATCGGCACAGGAACCGGTGTCCTGGCGGCGATCCTCGCCCGCCGCGGGCTAAAGAAGGTTGTAGCGACCGATCTGGATCCCGGAGCACTGACCTGCGCCCGCGACAACATCACGCGATTGGGACTCGCCGACCAGGTGGACGTCGTCCAGGCCGATCTCTTCCCCACCGGGCGGGCTCCGCTTGTGGTCTGCAATCCACCCTGGATCCCGGCGCGACCGAGTTCCCCCCTGGATCAGGCGGTATACGATCCCGACAGCCGCATGCTGCGCGGTTTTCTCCAGAGGCTTGGTGCTCATCTGGAGCCGGGCGGCGAGGGCTGGCTCATCCTTTCTGATCTTGCCGAACACCTGGGGCTGAGGTCGCGAGACGAACTCCTTGCGACCGTTGAAGAAGGAGGGCTGAAGGTCGTAGACCGGATCGATGCGCGCCCGGTCCATCGTAAAGCCTTCGACCCTGGTGACCCTCTTCACCTGGCGCGTTCGGCGGAAGTAACATCTCTGTGGCGGCTAACGGGCTGAGGGGTCTATGGTGAATGGACGGTGTGCAGTGCTGTCATATCAGTTTCAGGTACCCCGTGTACGACATGCGGAACCTTTCTTTGCCGCTACAAAGGAAATCTGCAAAATTCCATTCAACATCCTCCAGGCAACCACTGAAACACCCATTAACGACATAGGTTTGTGCAGCAGCAACGCTGCCGTCAGCGAGGTCAACCTGCGCCCTTACACGCACGTACATTTCGCCTTCAAACCGATCCAGCAGGATCCAGGCTGACTTCGGGATGTCCCGGCAAATCACTCCTGTAACCCACCCCGCCGCGTCCGGCACAATGGCGGGATAATCCTCACCTTTGACCCGCAACCGCCGATAACCAGGCAGGGTCGCAGAAATACCAGGTCGGTTTAGCCCTGATACCTCCGCCATGATATCCGGGCACATGAGCGTGCCGTAGGCAAAGAGATGCATTGTTTTGTCCTGTTTCAGCGGATAGTTGAAATCAGCGGCGGCCCCATAGAATGGGCCATAAGTTTCTTCGGCGTCCAACCCTGATGTTAAAAAAGGGCCGTTTCCGGACGGAAACTACTTAAATGGCAAGAACAGTGATCAATCCTTTCAAGAAATAGAATTGGTATCTGTTCAGCACAGGATCCCCGATCCTGCGCAAGGACTACAGCTGAATAGTTACAAAGAATGGCATAAAAAAATATTCCCGCCAATCTTGACAGCAACCCTGCCATTGTTAGAATGATGAGTCTCAATACTGAGTCTACAACAAAAAGGTGAAACCATGGATGTTTTTGATTTTGCGATAAAGATGGAAACAGATGCCGAGGCCTATTACAAGAAGCTGGCAGAACAAACTGACTTAGAAGGCATCAGAAATATTTTTCTGGATCTCGCTGCTGATGAAAGAAAACACTTTGAGATCTTCAAATCCATGAAGGCACATGGCAATATCGCAGCCACAAGGGACAGCGAAGCGTTGAATAATGCCAAAAATACCTTTGAAATGCTACTGCAGACTAAACCAGCAGTCAGTGGTCTTAAGGGTAATCTCGATGCCTATCAACATGCCATGAAAATGGAAGCCGAAGCAGCGCGGGCTTACGAAGAAGCCATGATTCATGAAACCAACCCCGAGGTGAAAAAACTGCTCCAACGTGTCATTGAAGAGGAGCAAAAACATTACAATATCATTGAAAACCTGTATGACTTCGTCAATGCACCCAACGAGTACCTCGCGTGGGGAGAGTTCAGCAACCTTGAAGAATTCCGCAATTTTGGTCGCGATGTTGACGCTTGAACCCACTTTCGACAGTGATACCACATTTCAGACACATCACATTGATGACATAATACCGCTGCTACGCTGAACGGCATCGCCAGAAACGCGTTGTCGGAGCTCAACATCGAAATCGCTCTTGTCGTTACCGCGGACTGACTGTTCATCTCTAACCTGCTAGCCCTGTCCGCTCAGGCAGCCTGGTCGAACCCGATCCCTATTTCGATTTGGACTATCCCGACAAGTCCCGATCGACTCAAATACTGTACTGCCTGACATATTCATACATGGCGATGGTGGCGGCAGCGCTGACATTGAGGCAACGGATCGAGCCGAACTGAGGAATCACCAGCGGTTCAATCTCCGCATAAGAGTCCAGGTCAAAACTGAACCCGAACTCCTCGTGGCCAAAAACAAATGCGCTTCTGGCGGAGAAATCAACCTTATAAAGAGGAGTTTCGGCCCCGGCTTGGAACTGAAAAAAGCGGTAGCCCTGATTGTTGAGCAGTTGGTAGCACGCGGCAAAATCATCGTGAAAGACAGCCGGCACCTTGCGGAATGAACCTTTTGCCGGAGACGGATCAAATGGGCCGATGTTGATCAGATGGACAGCCGCAGCACCAAAAGCTTCGGCGCTGCGGAAGATCTTCGGCACATTGAACCCGGCCTTGAGCTGGTCGAGAACCAGGACAAATCCATGAGGGCCGGGCTGGGCCAGAACATTTTTCTGCCGCTCCTTACGATAGCGCGTCAGCCATGTCCGATCCCGCTCATTGCTCATCTTACCTGTTCCACACTGACGTCCCTCAGAAATGGATCCGCGCACCATCGTGTAACAGCAATGCAGCCGCCCGCCGGAATGGAAGGCAGCGCCAGTACCGACACAGATGACGATCAACTGACAAATGGTTAGTTATCCAATCCAATCCAATTACTGCCCGCGAGCGCTGCGTACCAGAGCAAGAAACTCGACATAATTATTAACATTGCCAACTTTTGCACGGATTTCGTCAACCTTGAAAGTTGCGGCGATATCAGCAAGAATTTCGAGCTGCACACCATCATCATCCTGGGGAGCCAGAATCAGAAAAATGACTTTGGCCGGGGTCGCATCCGGTGCGTCAAAATCGATTCCGGTGCGTGACAATCCGACCAACACCAATGGCGCGGTCAGGCCCGGCAGGCGGGCATGAGGCACAGCCACCCCCTGGCCAATACCGGTGGCCATCATTTTTTCCCGAGCATACACCGCCCGGGTAATATCCTCGGATTTTTTATCTATCAGGGGGCTCGCCAGCTTAGAAAGCTCATGGATAGCAGACCAACGGTCATTCGAATCAAGGCGCAGAATAAAGCCCTGGGGAGGGAAAAAGGTGACAAAACGTCTGGCCTTTTTCAGCCGCAGTACATGCTGCATCAGTGGCCCACTGAGGAGCGAGGTCACCAGAGCCATCACCACCAGGCTGACAAATACCTCTTGGGAAATCAGTTCAAATTGCAAAGCCAGCACACCCAGAATAATTCCCATGGTTCCTTGCGCACTCATACCAAAACTGACGCCTAAAGATTCACGCATGGGCAGTCCACCCAGACGGGCTCCCAGGGTGCTTCCCAGAATTTTGCCGGACATGGCCAGTAGCAGGATGACCAGAGTCAACCACAGATTAAAGTTTTCAACAAAGTTAACCCGCAAACCGATACTGGCAAAAAACAGCGGCGCAAAAATGAAGGATACAAACTGTTCGATGGTGGTTCGGGTGCGTTCATTCAAATGCTTTGAATCACCCAGGGCGACTCCAGCAAGAAAGGACCCGAAGATGGCGTGAATACCGATCCATTCGGTAAAAGCAGCTGCCAGCAGGCAGAAAGACAGGGCAAAGCCAAGGATGCCGCCTGGCCAACTGCTGTGAGCCTGAATCCAGGGAAGAATGTGATTGAGCAGCAGCGGCATCACCATAATCATGACCAGCACAAAAACCAGGGTCATACCAATGGTGTAACCCAGAGGAATCGCCTGCCCGACACCGAGGATCCCCAGCACCATGGCAAAAACCAACCAGCCGAGTAAATCGTTGAACACCGCAGCCGCAATGATCGTAACCCCCAAATCACTGCGGTAGATGTTGAGATCCATCAGAATCTTGGCAATGATCGGCAACGCCGAAATGGAGAGTACTGTTGCCATAAACAGAGCAAAGGCTAGAGGATGAGCCCCTTGCTCGAAGCCGAGCATCCCCGGCGCCCACCAGCCCGCCGTAAAACCGAAAACAAAGGGGAAAAACATCCCCAAGAGTGCTACATAAAGAGCAACTTTCCCCTGACGCCACACCGTTGACAAGTCAATTTCCATACCCGCTACCAGAAGAAACAAGGTAATCGCCAGGGTAATCAGTCCATCAAAGGCAAGGGCACCACCACCGGCCAGGGGGAAAAGAAAAGCACTCCCCTGCGGAAACAGAGTTCCGAAGACCGTTGGCCCCCACAATATACCGGCAGTTATCTCCCCGAGCACGGCAGGCAAACCAGTGGCCCGTGCCAGTTCGCCCAAGAGTCGGGCCGAAGCAAGAAGAAGCCCCAGGGCGAGAAAGAGGGCAGTAATTTCACTATGGGTAAGTTGAGACATGCAGCAAGCTCTTAACGCTGGCAGATCAGAAAGGGGTAGCTACAAGCTACCCCTTTCTGATCAATTGTTCTTCAGCTGATTCATAACAATGGCATCAATTCTGCAAAAATCGTTCGGCAGCCGTCGCTTGTTCACTGTCGGGGTAGCTGTCGATCAGTTTACGCATGGTCGCCCGGGCGTTCTGTCCGTCCCTGAGGGAATCAAAGGCCAGTGCCTGCTTGTAAAAAGCGTCCGGTGCCTTGCTGTGCCGCGGATAAAGGCTGATCACATCCTGAAACTGCAGGATCGCCAGCTCAAACTTTTTTTCGCCGTACAAGGCTTCACCAATCCAGTAGAGGGCATTGACGTACAGATCGTGATCCGGATTTTTTTGGGTAAAATCTTCCATCTTCTCACGACCACTAACAAAATCAGTGCTATTCACAATCAGCTTAAGCGCCTGCTCATATTGCTGTTCCGGTGTTGGTTGTGGCGCTGCCGCTTCTTGCTGCACAGGTGCGATGCCGGGTTCATCAATGACGGCTTTACCGCCGGCTTCCAGATCTTCGATGCGAGTGG
This sequence comes from Deltaproteobacteria bacterium, assembly GCA_018399135.1. Classification (GTDB taxonomy): domain Bacteria; phylum Desulfobacterota; class Desulfuromonadia; order Desulfuromonadales; family Geopsychrobacteraceae; genus Pelovirga. The sequence continues at coordinate 23,256 of JAGYPB010000020.1, forward strand.
TAAGCGAATCAATCTGCAGGTTCAGATCATTCTGAACCAGCCGCAGTTCTTCGCCAAAATCCCGCTGTTGACGTCCGAGATCGTCAATAAGTCCTTGAACTGAATGTGACTCCACCCGCATATTATCAAGACCTGCCTGCATTTCAGCCACCTGGCGCTGCAGACCGGTGCCTTCAACCACTTCTGTCTGCGCCGTATCCGACTGCTGCACTTCCAGTTGCGCCAACCGACGCTTCATCTGTTCAAGATCCATTTCCATACGCAGCTGGGTCTGACTGGGGGGGACACAGCCGCCTATCAACACCATCAGCAACATAGCAAGCGCTAAACGCATTTTTTCCTCCTGCGGCATAACTAAAAAGGGCCGCACATCATGACAATGGGCGGCCCGGATCTATCATAAGGACATATTAACGGGAAATCTTGAACTCAGCCCGACGGTTTTTTTCCCATGCTTGTTCATTGCGTTCAAGGGCCATAGGCATTTCCTCACCGTAGGAGATAATCCGCAGGCGATCTGCGGCAACCCCAAGGGAAGCCAGGAAATTGCGGGCAGCGATAGCACGACGCTCGCCCAGGGCCAGGTTGTATTCATCGGAGCCGCGCTCATCGGTGTGCCCCTCGATCAATATATTCACCTGGGGGGCGGCACGCAGCAGCCCGGCGTTGTTGACCAGAATCCCTTTGGCTTTTTCGGTCAGGTCGGATCTGTCGAATTCAAAGTGAATGCGCTGCAGGCCGGAAGCGGCGGCGCGTCGTGCTTCAGCGGCAGCTTCTTCAGCAGTCGTAGCCACAGTGGTATCAGTGATGGAAGTTTCCTGCACCGCACGTACTGGCTGTTCAACAACAACTTCCTGGCGTGGCTGGGCCGGAACCGGGGTTTCTTCCACAACCGGTTGTTTGGCACACCCAACCGCCAACAAAGTAAAAGCGAACCCAATAACCAAAAAACGAACAACAGACAAAGATTTCATACCTAACCGCTCCTTTCGCCTACGCGAGAAAAAATCATAAACAAATATTTGAATTAAATCGGACAATCCGCATTATACAATAACCCGGCAGAAAAACAACAACCATCATTTTATCATGAAATGTACCTATTCAGCTGTCGTCCTTGTCACAGGACTCCCGACCTGGTGCTGAACAGACACACTGAAATTACCAGCGCCCTGACCAGGCTGGATGCGACGCCCGGTCACCGGCGGCGGCAATACGTCTGGCACCACTGCCATCAGCGCGCATCATCCACAGCGTTTTTCCGCGACCGTCATCGTGGGAATAGACCAGAAAACGACCGTCCGGACTCCAGCGTGGGTGCTCCTTGCTTGCGGGCCCAAAGGTGATCTGCCGCTCCTCGGTGCCGTCAACGTTGATGGTGAAGAGGTTAAAGGTTCCATCCTCCATGCGTGAAAAAACAATTCGCTCATTTTTTGGATTCCATGCCGGTGTCGCATTGTAACGCCCATCGTAGGTCAAGCGCCGGACCTCGCGGGTGTGAATATCAACGATAAAGATATGGGGATTGCCGAGACGATCCGAGACAAAGGCAATACGATTACCGTCCGGGCTCCAGGAAGGGTCAACATCTATAGCATAATGATTGGTCAGCCGTTTTAGCAAGGTGCCGTTAGTCCCCATGAGATAAAGCTCGGCATTGCCGTCTTTTGACAGGGTCAGGGCAATCTGGCGTCCATCGGGGCTGTAACGACCACTGATATTAAGCCCCAGCTGAAACGATAAACGTGACTCCTGGCCGGTGTAAACTTCCTTGCGGAACAGATCAGGGTTTTCCTGCCGATAAGAGGTAAAAATCAGCTCTTTGCTCCTCGATGAAAAATCGGGATTCAGCACAATCGAGCGATGGTCGGTCAGGCGCACCGCGCCATGGCCGTCGATATCCATCAGATAGAGCTCCTTGTTTCCGGTCTGTTCGGAAATGTAGGCAACTTTGGTAGCAAAAGGACCGCTTTCACCGGTCAGCTGCTCTAACACCTGGTCAGCAAAGGTATGAGCGATCTTGCGCACATCGCTGCGCTGACCCACATAGCGCCGGCCGGTAAGCAGACGCTGACTGGTGACATCGTACAAACGCATATCCACGGTTAACTGATCGCCACTGAGTTGATAGCCGCCCTTGATCAGCAACTCGGTACCAAGAACCCGCCATTGGGGGAAATTGACATCGCTGCGTTGCAGGCCGGGTCGCCGTGCATCACTCAAAAAAGACGCGGGGTCGATAAAACGGAAGAGCCCGGAAAGTTCCAGGTCGTATTCCAGCACCCGATTAAATTCAGCAGCCACTTCTGCATGGGCAGCGGTAATCGGCAGAATGGAATTCAACGCCAGGGGAATAGCCTGCTGCCCCGGCGAACTGATTTCAATGCGACTGGCAAGGGTGGGGCAGACAAATACAAAAGTCAAAACAACGGCAACAAATAGTCGCAACAATATTTTCATCAATCCAGCATCTCCTTAAGGTTGAAGACAATGGTGAATTCCATGGTCTGAGGCAACGGTTGAGCCAATTGCCGGGAGCGGGTCAGGGCACGTACCAGGGATTCATCGAAGGCAGCATGACCGGAGCGGCTCACCCAGCTAAAACTGGTTCGGGTACCGGCAGCATTGTAGGTGACACGTACCACCGCTTCCGGATTGCCGGTTGCCAGAGCGCGCGGGAAAGTCCAGTTCTGACGGATAAACTCCTGGACATAGGCGGAGGCACTGACCCCGGCCTCGCTACCGCGCCCGTCGGTCATGCCGACCGGTGCGTCGGGAATGGGCGACTCAGGTGCCCGTGCTGCCGACCGCAATGAGTCAAGACGCGCCTGGCGCGCGCGCTCGTCCTCTTCACGCTGGCGTTGCGCTGCCATATCAGCCAGGCGCTGTTCACGTGCACGATCTTCCAGCTGGCGCTGTTGTTCAGCCAGACGCTGACGTTCGGCTTCTTCCCTCTTGCGCTGTTCTTCAGCCAGCCGGCGCTTTTCCGCTTCTTCACGTTTACGTTGTTCTTCGGCCAAGCGTTTCTTCTCAGCCTCGTCGCGCTTGCGTTGCTCCTCGGCAAGACGACGTTTTTCCGCTTCCTCGCGTTTGCGCTGCTCCTCGGCCAGACGTTCACGCTCGATTTCTTCCGGGGTTGGTCCGGGGATCAATTCCGGTTCGGGTTCCGGTTCGCTCCGGCAAGTGGGAACCGGTTCAGGTTCCGGGGTGGAGGCAGCGCGGGAGCGGGTTCCGGATGGGTTCCGGCCTCTCAACGGCGCGGGGGAGTGACTTCCGGTGCCGGCGGTTGCGGCGCTGCTTCAAGTGACTGGCCTGCGGACCCAATACCGGCGCATTGACCAGGGATTGACCCGATAAACCGGTGGCGCAGTGACCGGCGCACGCTGAAAAACGGCGTAAAATAAAGGGCCACCAGCAACAGATGGAGCAGTATTGACACGACCAGCATTTTGAAAAAGTCGGACTCCAGCCGGGGCGGACGGCTGTATCTTTTGTCGGAACCCAAAGGCGTCATAGCAGCTTCAGTCTTCCGGCAGACGGGTGACCATCCCCAGTTTGTCGACTCCAGCCTGTTTGATGGCCGCCATCACCTGCACTACCAATCCATAGGCAACAGCCTGATCCGCTTCGAGAAACACCTGCAGATCGGGACGATTCTGCAGCGCCTGACGGACAACGCGCTCAAGACTGCCAACCCCCTCAACGTCAACCTGATCGACACTGATCTGGCCACTGCGCTGCAGCACCACCACCATCGGCTCGATATCCGCCGGCAATCCGGGGGTCTGCTGCACCTGGGGCAGATCAATCTCCATCCCCTGATCGAGCATCGGCGCGGTAACCATGAAGATAATCAGCAGCACCAGCATAACATCAACAAAGGGAGTGACGTTAATCTGCGCCATGGCGCTGCGGCGGGGGCCGCTACGTCTGACATCCATGCTATTTGCCCCGCTCCATGCGCTCGAGAATGTTCAGAAATTCCTGACTGAAATTATCCATTTCACCGATCAGTTCATTGACCTTGTTCAAGAAGTGATTGTAACCGATGACTGCCGGAATCGCCGCTGCCAGACCGATGGCCGTCGCGACCAGCGCTTCGGAAATACCGGGGGCAACAACCGCCAAAGAAGCACTACCGGTCTGGCCGATGCCGTGAAAGGCATCCATAATCCCCCAGACCGTACCAAACAGTCCGATAAAGGGGGTGATGGAACCAGTGGTAGCGAGAAACGTCAGATATTTTTCCAGGCGCTGGGTTTCCTGAGTTGTAGCTCGACGCAGGGCGCGGGCAACAATATCGGTGTTCGGCATACGACTGGTGAACTCTTCCGCCACGTTATCATCAGCGGGACGCTTTTTCAGCTGCAGCAATTCATGATAGCCCTCGCGAAACAGACTGGCAACGGGAGAATTGCTGAATTCCTTGACCCCCTGACCAATCAGGTCGAAACGCTTCTTGGTCCAGAAAAAATCGAGAAAGCGATCGGTCTCGGTCATGGCTTTGCGCACAACCGCCAGTTTGTAAAAAATGATGGCCCAGGACACCAGGGAAAAATACACGAGAATAATCAGGACACTTTTAACCACGGGTCCGGAACTTAATACGAGCTCGAGCAAGGGTGACTCTCCTCTTTTGGGTTGAATTTTTATCCGTTTTGCCGCTGGATTATCCGGCAGCGCGCCTGTTCAAGTCAAGTTGTCGTCAACGGATACGCAACTGTGTCTTAGCACCTTTTTGATATGAATAGCCGTGGGTGAATGGGGAGTGCGTGTCATCAGACGCAACAGGGCGGGCAGATCATCAAGATCATCCCAAGGTTCAAGTAACACCGAATGCACCCCCAATTGCACAGCTTTGGCCAGGGTCTGCTCAAGAACCTTACCGGTACTCCAGCTGATCCCATCGAACAGCAGCGCATGATGGGTCGCTTCACCGACCAGATAATATCCACCATCGACCGCCGGCCCATGAACCAGGTCGGCATCCTCCAGGGCGTTGAAAGCCTGTTCAATCCGCTCCAACGGCAGATCCGGGGCATCGCTGCCGATCAGCAGCGCCGCATCATAGCCGGTGGCCAACCAGTCTGACAGGCAGCGCGCCATGCGTTCTCCCAGGTTTACGCCACGTTGGGGAACCAGCTTTATCCCGGGAAAAGTGGTAGCGAACCAATCCGCGTTGCCACTGTAACAGATGACCAGCTCGCACCCGCAAAAACCGCTCATGCGTGTCACTGTTTCCTGCAGACAAACCCGATAAAGATCGGCAGCTTGTTCAGGCGTCAGGGGCGGACAAAGGCGGGTTTTGACCATTCCGGGGGCCGGCTGTTTGGCAAAAATCCCTAAAATCCGCTTTTTTGTTGTGCCGGGGCAGGACTTATCCACTTTTTCCACAGACTTATCCACAGGCTAGAGAGGCCCACGCTCGACCATAGCATAGGCCGAATGGTTGTGGATCGACTCAAAGTTTTCGCATTGGATACTGAACCAACGAACCCGCTTTTCTGCTGCGAGCGTTTCAGTCACTGCCCTTACCATATCTTCAACAAACATGGGATTGTCGTAAGCGCGCTCTGTCACCGCCTTTTCATCTTCGCGTTTAAGCAAAGCGTAAACCTCGCAGCTGGCACACTCCTCAACCCATCCGATCAGATCTTCAAGCCAGATATGCTCACGATATCGTACACGAACGGTTACCAGACTACGCTGATTGTGGGCACCCCGCTCACTGATCTCTTTGGAACAGGGGCACAGAGAGGTCACCGGGACCCGCGCCTCGAGCATGAAATCAAATTGTTCGGACAGAGTACCGACCATGCGACACTGATATTCGAGCAGGCCGCGAGCACCTGACACCGGTGCGCGCTTTTCAATAAAATAGGGGAAATCAAGTTCCAGATGGGCACGATCAGCACCGAGACGGCTTTTCATCTCTGTCAGGATGGTCTCGATATTTTCGACACTGATCTCGCCATGATAGAGATTAAGCACCTCAATAAAACGGCTCATGTGGGTGCCTTTAAAGTGCGCCGGCAGATCAACATACATATTGACACGTGCCACCGTGTATTGACGCTCACGGAATTTATCCTGCACAACAATCGGATAGCGGATATCTTTGACGCCAACCTTGTCGATAGCAATCCGGCGTTCATCAGGGCTCTGCTGCATATCGGGCATCTCTCGGCGGAGGGAAAGTAAGGGATCAGGATGCATAGGTCAGTGGATCCTCCTGGTGAATTTCCGTGAACCCCTTTAAGCGCAACCGGCAGGAATCACAGTGACCACACGACAGCCCCGTCGGGGTTGGGTCGTAACAGGAATGGGTCAAGCGATAGTCGACACCGAGGTCGAGGCCACGGCGAATAATCTCCCCTTTGGTCAGATCGATCAGCGGTGCCTGAATCTGGTATCCCTGACCCTCAACCCCGGCCCTGGTAGCCAGGTTGGCCAGTTCCTGAAAGGATCGGATAAATTCCGGGCGGCAATCAGGATAACCTGAATAGTCCAGAGCGTTAACACCGATAAAGATATCACCGGCGCCAAGCACTTCGGCCCAACCCAGGGCAAAAGACAGAAAAATCGTGTTGCGTGCGGGCACGTAGGTAACCGGAATACCAGCATCCTGTGTTACATCTTTGGGCACCTCGATATCAGCCGTCAGGGCACTGCCACCGACCAGGCGCATATCGATATCGATCACCAGATGCCTGGCAGCACCGATCAACGGCGCATATTCCCGGGCTTTTTCCAGCTCAACAGCGTGGCGCTGACCATAGTTGAAACTAAGAGCGTACGGGGTAAACCCCTGCTCTTTGGCTATTGCCATACAGGTGGTCGAATCAAGACCTCCGCTATAAAGGACAACGGCGTTTTTCATGATGCCACTCGATAGGGTGCGCCATGCACCTCATAAAAGTTCCCCGTGCCGAGGCGATGAATCTTGAGCAGATTGGTGGTACCCGGCGCAGAAACCGGACTGCCCATGGTAATCACCACCACATCGCCGGGCTTTAACAGCCCTTTTTCCAGCACGACTTTCTCAACCGATGCGATCTGCGCTTCCGTATCCCCTTCAATGTCGACACGCAGGGAACTGACCCCACGATAGAGGGCGAGATGGCGGCGCACCTGTTGAGTCGGCGTTACCGCATAAACCGGCAGGGATGGTCGGTACTTGGCTACCAGGGTTGCGGTGCTGCCGGTCTGGGTAAAAGCCAGAATCGCTGCGGCACCAACAAATTGGGCGGCCTGGCAGGCGCCCTGGCCAATCACGTCGGGGATATTCTGATGAAAACCCGAATCTTCGAGCTTAAAGGGTAGTCGGGCACTCAGGTTCTGATCGGCTTCAACATCATGGGCGATGCGGTTCATGACCTCGACCGCAGCCACCGGGAACAGACCCGCCGCTGTTTCCCCTGACAACATGACCGCATCAGTACCATCTAGAATGGCGTTAGCGACATCGGAGGTTTCGGCGCGGGTTGGACGCGGATTGCCGATCATGCTTTCAAGCATCTGGGTGGCGGTAATCACCGGCTTGCCGGCCTCATTACACTGACGGATAATTCCCTTCTGGATCAACGGCACCTGCTCTGATGGCAGTTCAACCCCAAGGTCCCCACGCGCCACCATCACTCCGTCGGTGGCCGTGAGAATGTCGCTGAAGTTGGCTACCGCTTCGGGCTTTTCGATTTTGGCAATCACCCGGATCGGGGAATGATGATCAAAAATAATCTGTTTGAGTTGACAGATCTCTTCTGCCGTACGGACAAAAGATAAGGCCACCCAATCGAGTTCCTGGGCGATGGAAAACTCAAGATCAACGTAATCCTTGGCGGTCAGAGCCGGGGTCGAAACATTGACTCCGGGCAGGTTGATCCCTTTGCGATCTTTAAGCTGCCCTCCCTGCCTGACCAGACAATGCACCTCTACACTGTTGCTGTGCACGACCTCAAGCTCCAGTTGCCCGTCATCAAGCAGAATCCGATCACCGGACTCAACGTCACCCGGCAGATCCTGGTAATTTGTCGGAATGATGCCGTCACCACCTTCAACATCAGCAGTGGTAACGATCACCTCCTGGCCACGCGTCAATGTTTGTACGCCACCCCGCATCACACCGGTACGAATTTTCGGCCCCTGAAGATCACCAAGAATCGATACGGCTTTGCGGTGTAATATCGAGAGTTCACGAATTTGATCGATCCAGATTTTTTTCTGTTCCAGTTCACCGTGGGAAAAGTTCAACCGGAACACATCCACTCCGGCCTTGAGCAGATTTTCAAGTTGCTCACGCTCTCCACAGGACGGCCCTACCGTGGCAACAATTTTGGTATGTCGGTACATTTATTTCCTCCGGCGCTGTGCGCCATCATAAGGTTTTATTGAAAAACCGGCTTGATTAAAACCTTGGGCCTTTTCTGTTATCAGATTGATGCCAACCAGATAGGATCCAGTTGCTCCCCCAGGCACCCATGTTATATATCTCTATCAATCTTTTTTGCATCCACACTCTATGCTGGTCAACAGAAACAATTTTTTGCCTGCAAGTCTATAAAAATCATATGAAACGTCTGCTAACATACCTTTTTTTCGCTGTTCTCGCTACTCCCGTGCTGGCGGTAGCGGTGGTGCTTGGTGCCTATTTTTATATTTCGGCAACCTTGCCCCAGGTCGAGTCCCTGGCTGACTATCAGCCGCCGCTCATTACCACCATTTATGCCGACGACGGCACGGTGATTGCCGAATATTCCCATGAACGGCGCTTTTTGGTGCCCTACGAAAAAATGCCGAAAACCCTGGTCCAGGCCTTTGTGGCTTCCGAAGATGCCGGCTTTTTCAAGCACCAGGGGATCGATCTTATCTCTATCATGCGCGCCGCCATCAATAATATTAAAGCGGGAGGAATATCCCAGGGGGGCAGCACCATTACCCAGCAGGTTGCCAAAACCATGCTGCTGACTCCGGAGCGCACCTTTACCCGAAAATTCAAAGAAGCGATTCTGGCCTGGCGCATGGAACAGACCCTGACCAAGGAAGACATCCTCTTTATCTACCTGAACCAGATCTACCTCGGCCACCGCTCTTTTGGTGTTGAAGCTGCAGCTCGCAGCTATTTCGATAAAACCGTAGAAGAGCTGACTCTGGCCGAGTCGGCTATTCTCGCCGGGCTGCCTCAGGCCCCCAGCCGCTATTCACCCTATCGCCACTATCAGCGCGCCATGGATCGCCAGAAATATGTTCTCGGACGCATGCTGGAAGAAGGGTTTATCACCCCGACCGAGAAGATTGCCGCTGAAGAGGAAGAGGTCGTTATTACCCCGCGCCTTAACACCCTGCTTGACGTAACCGCCTATTTCAACGAGCAGGTACGCCGCTATCTCGAACAACGCTTTGGTGAAAATCTTCTTTATACCGGTGGCCTGCAGGTTGAAACAAGCATCAATCTCAAGCTACAGCAGGCGGCGCAGGATGCCGTTAAAAAGAACCTGCGCGCCCACGACAAACGACGTGGATTCCGCCCCATTGAGGTCGTCCTTGACGATGCCGCGCAGATTGAATTTTTGACCGCCCAACGTCAGGAATTTGCTGACGGTGGGTTAGAATTTGGTTCAGAAACCCAGGCCGTGGTCATTGGCCGCAATGGCGATCAGATTCTCTGCCGCATTGGCGACAACACCGGCATGATCGCCATCAGCGATAGTGACTGGGCCGGCACCATAGAAGTTGTTGATGCCGACACCGAACCGGTCGGTAATGCCGATGGCGGACGCCTTACGCGTTTGCCCGTTGGTGCCCTGATTGATGTGCGAATTATTAACGCCGCCAGTGACCCGCTGGTACTGGCACTGGAGCAGGAACCACTGGCCCAGGCCGCTCTGGCTGCTATTGATCCGCGAACCGGACAGATCCGCGCCATGGTCGGCGGTTATGACTTCCGCAAAAGCCAGTTTAATCGCGCTATTCAGGCCCAGCGGTTACCCGGCTCGGCATTCAAACCGCTTATTTATGCCGCCGCCCTTGATCGTGGTTACACTCCGGCCAGCATCATTCTTGATACTCCCCTGATTTATGAAAACCGGCTTGTTGAAACCGGTGAAGTAGAAGAGTGGAAGCCACGCAACTACGAAGAAAAATTCTATGGTCCAACTCGCTTCCGTGACGCCCTGACCTTGTCGCGCAATGTCGTGACGATCAAAATTCTCGAAGATATTGGCGTCAGTTACGCCGCCGACTATGCTCGCAAACTGGGAATAGAAACGCCTTTGCAGCGCGATCTCTCTATGGCCCTCGGCTCTACCGCCATCACCCCGATGGAAATGCTCACCGCTTATACGGTCTTCGCCAACGGCGGCATCCTCTCGCCGCCAACCTACATTACACGAATCCGTGACCGTAACGGACGCATCCTCGAATCGATCGATCCGACCGATTTTGCCGGCGGTATGGCCGCCGATCAACGCCTGATTCGCCAGGCCCCGCGCCGGGTCATCTCACCGGAAACCGCCTACCTGACCACTAACATCATGGAAAGTGTCGTCCAGCACGGTACCGGACGTCAGGCACGGGTGTTGAATCGGCCGTCAGCGGGAAAAACCGGCACAACAAACGACTTGAAAGACGCCTGGTACGTGGGTTACATTCCGCAACTGGCTGCCGTTTCCTGGATAGGCTATGATCAGGAACAACCCCTCGGGCGCAGTGAAACTGGTGGACGCGCCGCCCTGCCGGCATGGATCAGCTTCATGCAGGAAGCGATCAAGCAATATCCGGTCGAACAGTTTCCGGTTCCAGACACGATTGAATTTTTCCCCATCGATCGGCAGAATGGCCTGCTCGTTGCTGAAGACTATAAAGACGCCTATTACGAAGCTTTTTCTCCCGGCAGTGCGCCAACGCGCATGAGCAGCGAAGTTGAGTTCAAAGCGCGTGACTTTTTCCGCCTGGATCTGTAAGCACCTGTCTTCAGTAGCGATATAAGCCGCTCTTCAGACCGCTCCTGCGCTATTGCCGGTGAGCGGTTTTGTGCTATAAAGCGACAGCTTATACAATAACAACTGATCTTTAATGATTCTCAAGGAGAAAAGGGATGCCAAGTTTCGATATTGTCTCCAAGGTTGATATGCAGGAGGTTGACAACGCTGTCAACCAGGCCATCAAGGAAATCACCCAGCGCTATGACTTCAAAGGAACTGTCAATGAACTGGAACTGGAAAAGGATTCCCTGAAAATTCTTGCCGCAGATGAATACAAACTTGAAGCGATCAAGGATATCCTCATTGGCAAGCTGGTACGCCGCGGTCTATCCCCCAAGTGTTTCGACTACGGCAAGGTCGAGCCGGCATCAGCAGGTGCGGTGCGGGTACGAGTCGCCATTGTCCAGGGAATCAGCAAGGAAAAGGGCAAGGAAGTTGTCAAACTGATCAAGGATACCAAGCTCAAGGTTCAGGTGCAGATTATGGAGGATCAGGTGCGCATCACCGGGAAAAAAATTGATGATCTGCAGGAGGTGATGCAGTTCCTCAAGGGGCAGGACTTAGGCATTGAACTGCAATTTGAGAATATGCGTTCCTAACTCTTTATATTCCTGTCAATCGCTGTTGGTTCTGTTTTAACCCTCTGCACGTGGAAATCTGCATGCCCGTAAACACACTCAATGTCAGTCTGGTCAGCCTTGGTTGCCCGAAAAATCTTGTTGATGCCGAGGTCATGCTCGGCCACCTGCCCACCGACCGCTATCAGATTGTCGTCAAAGAGGATCAGGCCGACATCATCATTGTCAACACCTGTGCCTTTATCAACGATGCCAAAGAGGAATCGGTAGACACCATCCTCGAGGTTGCCGAATACAAACATCGTGGCCGCTGCCAATTATTGATCGTCGCCGGCTGCCTGCCACAACGTTATCAGGAGCAACTGCAGGAGCAATTGCCCGAAGTCGATCTGTTCATCGGCACCTCGGAAGGGGCACGGATTGTCGAATTGATTGAAAAGCAGTTGCAATTATCATCACCAAGCCGGGAAATCGGCATCCCGGATTTTCTCTACGACCACACCACCCCACGGGTCAATTCCTCACCGGTCTACAGCACCTACGTCAAAATCGCCGAAGGCTGTTCCAACCGTTGCTCTTACTGTGTGATTCCGCAGTTACGCGGAGACTTACGCTCACGCAGTATCGAGTCGGTGATCGCCGAGGTGCGTTCACTGGTGGCGAACGGCGTGACCGAAGTAAATCTGATCGCCCAGGATATCACCGCCTTCGGCCACGACCGCAGCGACGGGGCTACCTTGACGGGACTGTTGCGCGAACTGGTCAAGATCGACGAGCTGATCTGGCTGCGCCTGCTCTACGCCTACCCGGAAGGGATCAGCGACGAACTGCTGGATCTGATCGCCCACGAGAATAAAATCTGTAATTACCTGGATCTGCCCCTGCAACACATCGATGATATCATCCTGACGCAGATGAATCGCCGCCTCGGAGAAAAGGGAACACGCGACCTGCTGGAACGTATGCGCCAGCGGATTCCTGACCTGACCCTGCGTACAACCTTCATTGTTGGTTTTCCCGGCGAGACGCGCGAGCAGTTTGACAAACTGCTACAGTTTGTCGGCGAAGGGCACTTCGAGCGCGTCGGCGTTTTCCGCTATTCGCGTGAAGAGGGAACCAGTGCTGCGCAACTCCCCGATCAGGTGCCGGCAGCAACGAAAACCTCGCGCTTCAAGCGCCTGATGAAAGCCCAGGCGCGGGTATCCTTTCAGAAAAATCGCGCCCTGATTGGTCAAGTTGAAGAGGTACTGATTGAAGGTTACAGTGATGAAACCGACCTGTTATTAAAAGGACGCAGCCGCCGCCAGGCTCCCGACATTGATGGCCACTGTCTGATTACTGCCGGTCAGGCGAATGTCGGTGATTATGTACGGTTGCGCATCACCGACTCTTCCGATTACGATCTGATTGGTGAGATCTGTGACGATCAGGAAGATTGCCAGGACAGTTGATGTCACTTCGGCGAATCTGGTTCGTCTGGTGGCAGATTCGGTTTATAACCCAAGGAGAAACCCATGAAAGCTATCCTCCCCGTTGCCGGCAAAGGCACACGCCTGCGCCCGCATACTCATACTAAAGCCAAATCATTGGTCAAAGTCGCCGGCAAAACTGTTCTTGAACATATCGTCGAACGCCTCAAGGTTCTGGATATCGATGAATATATCTTTATCACCGATGAAAATGGCGCCCAGGTTGAAGCATTTATGGCTGAACACTTCCCCGATCTGCGCTGCAGCTACCATGTGCAGCAGCAGCGCCTCGGACCGGCTCATGCTGTTGCTCTGGCGGCTCCCTCGGTGAAGTCGGGCGATGATCTGCTGGTAGTTTTTAACGACACTATCTTTGTTACCGACCTGACCCGGATCGATCATCTTTGTGCTGATGGCGATGGCCTCATCTATTCCCGCGAGGTCGAAGATTATCAGCGCTTCGGGGTCAACGTCATGAATGGTGACTATATCATTGACATGGTAGAAAAACCGGACACCCCGGTCTCAAGGCTGGCCCAGGTCGGCCTCTATTATCTCAAGGATGGAGCCGGTTTTCTTGCCGCCATCGAGGCCACCATCGCTGCCGGTGATACGGTCAAAGGGGAATATTATCTGCCCGCTGTTTTCATGCGCATGATTGCTGAAGGGAAAAAATTCAAGGCACCACAGATCGATGCCTGGCTTGACTGCGGTAAGCCCGAAACCCTGCTTGAAACCAACCGCTATCTCCTCAAAGGGCGTCACCACATCCATGGTGATGTAGAAGATTGTGTGCTGATCGAGCCGGTTCATGTTGAACGGGGCGCGCGCATCCGTCATTCAATCATCGGACCCAATGTCTCCGTGGCTGCCGGTTGCGATATCACCGCCAGCACCATCAGCGATTCGATCATCAATGCCGATTGCAAGGTCAGCCATATGAACCTGGATCAATCGCTGTTGGGTGACTTTGTTACCCTGGTCGGTGCCCCGCGTCGCATGAATATCGGCGACCATTCCCTGATCGTCATGGATCATTAGCAAACAGTGTCATCACCCACCATGGAACTGACATCTTATCTGCCTTATCTGATACCGCCACTGCTTGGGGCGCTAATCGGCTATGTCACCAATTACATCGCCATCCGTATGCTCTTTCGTCCTTTACGGGCCTGGCGGCTGATCGGGTTGCGGGTTCCCCTGACACCCGGCATTATCCCGGCCAAACGCGGTGAATTGGCCCGTCGCATGGGGGAAATGGTCGGGGATCACCTGTTAACTGCAGATGACGTCGGACGAGCATTAGGCAAGGAATCGATTCAGCTGGAACTGCGCATGACGGTAACGCAGAAGCTCAGCAAAATCCTTGACCGCCCCAACGGCTCCCTGGCAAGCATGATACCGGAACATTTTCGGGCGCGCTTCGATGAAATTGTCCTGTTGAGCCAGAGCAAGTTTGCTGTTTTACTATCAAAATACTTCGCCAGTGACCAGTTTGCCGAGCAGCTGCGCAACTTTTTACGCGAGCAGGGGGACCAATGGCTTGAGCGCGACCTTGACAGCCTGCTGACGCCGGAGCGTAACCACGCCTGGCAGGCCCACCTCGACACCCGTTACACCCGTTTTTTCCAGTCACCGGCGACCTCAGCCCTGGTTGGTGGTGCTGTTGATCGCAAGGTTGAGCAACTACTGAGCAGCAAGCGCCCACTGCGGGAGCACCTGCCGGCCGAGTTGGTCGAGGTGCTACTCGACCAGCTCGAAAAAGAATTGCCACCGCTCATTGAAAAATTTGGCGAGATGTTTCAGGATCCGGTCTTTCGCGCCCAACTGGTAAAAAAAGGGAAGAAGGGGATTGATGGTTTCCTTGATTCTTTAGGAGGACTGGCCGGACTGCTCAGCGGTTTTATCGACCTGAAAAAACTCTATACCAAGATCCCCGAATTTCTCGACCGTGCCGGTGATGAAATCGCGACCTGGTTGCAACAGCCACGCACCCGTGAGCAGATGGCAACCTTGTTGCGTCAACGCCTCGACCAGCTGCTCGATCGTCCAGTAGCTAGCTTTACCGACAATATCTCCCCCAAAAAAATCACCGGGGGTCAGGCGTTTATCCGCGAACAGGTACTGAGCCGTCTGCAGTCTCGCGCTACCATTGATACGGCCCTGGTCTTGACCGAAAGTGCGGTTGATCGCATTAAAGATCGCCCCTTTAACCAACTGCTGTCATCGCTGCTGCCGGATGACGGGATCAATCATGGAGTCAATCGGATTGCCGACAATCTCCTGGAAACACTGCGCTCAGAACAGGTACAGCAGGTGCTGAAGCGACTGATCAGTGAGCAGACACAGGTATGGGTTTACCAGAAGCCTTTAGGTATAATTTCTGAACGTTTTCCTGAGGATCTACGCCGTGAAATCGACATCTCTGTCTGCCGGCTAGTTGAGGATATGCTTAAACAGGAAGCACCACGTCTGGTCGAAACCCTCAACGTCCGCCGCATGGTCGAAGACAAGGTCAATCGCCTCGATCTGCTCCAGGTTGAGGATTTGCTCATGGGGGTGATGAAGGAACAGTTCAAGTACATCAACTTGTTCGGAGCCTTTCTGGGATTTTTGATCGGCTGCATCAATCTGATCGCTCTGTTGATGATGCAGGGTCACTAACCGGAGTGAAGCAAAAATCCAGCATCAATGTCCAGTTATTTTTGAAACAGGAGAAATCATGAACAAGGCTACTTTTGCTGCCGGATGTTTCTGGGGTGTAGAAGAGAAATTCCGCGTTCTGGATGGTGTCATCAGCACCGCCGTCGGTTACATGGGAGGGCACGTCGAACAGCCCACCTATCAACTGGTCTGCAGTGGCGAAACCGGTCACGCCGAGGTCGTTGATCTGGAGTATGATCCGACACGAATCAGCTATCAGCAACTGCTCGAGCGCTTGTTCACCCTCCACAACCCCACCAGCCTGAATCGCCAGGGGTGGGATATCGGTAGTCAATATCGCTCTGCCATCTTCTATTACAATGAAGAGCAATGCCGGCTCGCCACGCAAATGGTTGTGGAGGTTGACGCATCCAGGCGCTATGATGATCCAGTCGTCACCGAAATTGTCCCGGCGATGACCTTCTGGCGCGCGGAGGAATATCATCAGCAGTACATCCTGAAACAACAAAAACACTGATATAAAAGAGGTTAAAGATTACTTCTTCATCTTTTAGATTAAATAAAAAAGTAACTGACCTGCTTCAAATCAGCGCCTTTGTGCTGGTGGTTATGGGGAGCTGTTATCTGCTGCTGAATGGTGCAGAAAACCTCGGCTACAACTGGCAGTGGCAACGGGTGACACGCTATTTGATCGAACCCGCACCCGATGGCTGGCGTTTTGGACTGCTGTTTCAAGGATTGTGGGTGACCTTTGAAATTGTCGCGATCAGTCTGGGATTGTCGTTAGTTATCGGCCTGCTTGTTGCGCTGATGCGCCTGTCAAACAGTCCGATGGCAACCGGTATTGCCAGGGTGTATCTGGAATTGATTCGTAACACCCCGCTGCTGATCCAGATTTTTGTCATCTATTTCGTTTTTGCTCCGATTTTTGATATGGGGCGTTTTGCTGCTGCCGTTCTGGCTTTAAGCCTTTTTGAGGGGGCCTATACGTCAGAAATTATCCGTGCCGGGATCCTTGCCATTCCATCCGGACAGTGGGAAGCGAGCTCCTCTCTGGGGATGAACAAAGCCCAGAGCTATCGATACATTGTCCTTCCCCAGGCCCTGCGTCAGATGATCCCCCCCCTGACCAGTCAGGGCATCTCCCTGATTAAAGATTCAGCCCTGGTATCGACCATTGCTATTTATGACCTGACCATGCGTGGCCAGCAGATCATCGCTGATACCTTTTTGACCTTTGAGATCTGGTTTATTGTCGCCGCCATTTATCTTAGTGTTACCCTGATGTTGACAGTTCTGGTAAGATATCTCGAACATCAATTTTTCCCTTCCCGCTGACCTCTGGTTTTGCAAGGAGTAAACAATGAAGATTCGATTGATCCTGTTTGTATCACTGATGCTATTGTGTGCTTCCCCGTTATGGGCCAACATGGCCCGTCAGCAATTAATTCAGGAAAGCACCCTCGAACAAGTGATCAAAAATAACCGTTTACGCGTCGGCTTTTCCACCTTTGTCCCCTGGGCCATGAAGGATAAAACCGGCGGTTTTACCGGTTTCGAAATCGAGGTGGCCAGACAACTGGCGCAGGACATGGAGGTGGAACTGGAATTGGTGCCCACCCGCTGGTCGGGAATTATTCCGGCCCTGTTGACCGGCAAATTCGATATCATCATTGGCGGCATGGGGATTACCCCGGCACGTAACCTCAAGGTCAACTTCAGCGACCCCTATGAATATTCCGGCATGTCAATCCTTGCCAACCAACGGCAGGGGGGGAAGCGCAACAGTATTGAAGACTTTAATTCGCCGGACATTGAGATCGTCGCCCGCATCGGCACCACCGCAGCTGCCGCGGCCGTACGCTATCTGCCCCAGGCTAAACTGCGCCTCTTTGACGATGAAGGGCAAGCGTTGCAGGAGCTTCTTAACAACCGTGCCGCCGCCATGGTCGCTTCGCAACCGTTCCCGGAGTTTCAAGCCTTGCGTTACCCGGAACGACTTTATCTTCCTCTGGCGGGAAAAACCTTTACCCGCGAACCTATCGGTTTTGCGATACGCAAAGGAGATCCTGATTTTCTTAACTTTCTCAACAACTGGATCCGCCTGCGCTTTGCCGATGGCTGGCTGGAGGAACGCTATAATTACTGGTTTACTACCGAAGACTGGCGCGATCAGATCGAGTAGGTCGCTGATCACCTTGACTTGAGTAACAAACACCTTGTTGACAGGAGGCCTTTTTGCGACGTTCCCTGCGCTGGGGATGGCTGGATACTTTGCTGCTGCTGGCTCTAATGAGCCTGATCGTCTATTTAGGCTACCGGGTCAGTGTTGGTCTCGAGTATCGCTGGAATTGGCAGGTCATTCCGCAGTATCTGCTGCGCCGTGATGGCGATGGCGGGTGGGTTCCTAATATGCTCCTGCTTGGATTGCTGACAACCATCCGCCTGAGTTTTTGGAGCCTTTTACTGGCCCTGCCGTTTGGGGTTATGGCCGGCCTGTTGCGTATCAGCCCACACCTGTTCAACCGTCTGTTGGGGGGCACCTACGTCACCCTGTTGCGCAATTTGCCCCCACTGGTCCTGATATTTATTTTCTTTTTTTTCATCAGTGACCAGATTCTGCCGCAACTGAACATCGGTGCGCGTTTATATGCCGCTCCCGACTGGGTACAAACTCTGGTGCCGGTGCTGATTGCTCCCATCGACCAGCTTGAAACCTTTGTCGCGGCCACTTTTACCCTGGCTCTGTTCGAGGGTGCCTATGTAGCGGAAATCGTTCGCGCCGGGATTAACAGCATCGAAGAGGGTCAGTGGGAGGCCGCCCGCGCTCTGGGGATGCGCCATTGGCAAATTCTGCGCAGGGTGATCCTGCCCCAGGCGCTACAACGGATGATCCCGCCATTGACCGGGCAAGCGATTTCGACCATCAAAGACTCAGCAATCGTTGCGGTTATTTCGGTTCAGGAGCTGACCTTCCAGGGACTGGAGCTGATGGCATCTACCTATTTAACCTTTGAGGTGTGGTTGACCGTGACCGCCCTCTATTTTCTGTTAACCTATGGGTGTTCAACTCTGGCAGGGCGATTAGAGTTGCACATGCGCCGCGCTTACCAGTATTGATGGCGTCGCAAGAACTCACCGACGGCTGCGCCTTTTTATGAACAGTCGCGATGATTTCACCGCTTCGACGTACGTAAAAGTACGGCTTATTACTCAATCATCGCATGCCCTGCCTTTGGTACTTTTTGCTTAGCCATCCAACCTGATTTTTTGAAAGCAGCAGAATTAAGGTTATTTCAGCAGACTTGAAAAAGGGGAAACAATGAGAAAATTCAGACAGGCTATTGTCTTATTGCTATTGTTGATGACAACTGCCTGTGCGCCGCTATTCCCGGGATTTGAAACCCCGACGACAACATTAACCAGCTTGCAGGTGCTCCCCGGTGACACTATTGTGCCAACCTTTGAAATCGGTCTGAACATCAGCAATCCCAATCGCGTTCCGCTCAAGTTGGACGGAATGACCTACACCCTGTACCTCGAGGGGGAGCCGGTGCTCAGGGGATTGACCAACCAGCTGCCGGTGATTGCAGCATACGGCAGCGGAGAAGTCTTCATCCAGGCCCGTCCTGACGTCTTCAGTACGATCAACCTGTTTACCCGCTGGTTGAACCAACCACGTGAGGTCTTCAGTTACTCCTTCGAAGCCCAGCTCGATATCGGCCGCTTTATACCAAGGATCAACATTGTCCGCTCAGGTGAAATCTCCCTGACACAATAGGGAGAAAAACAAGCTAATAGGATTTACGAAAAACCGTCTTGTGGCATTTAGGACAAGGGGGGATCCGTGCGGTACGCTTCATGTGCAGTTCCTCCTGACAATTTTTGCAGGTCAGGGTGCCGGGACTGGTGATTTCACCGGTTTTAAATTCCAGCTGAGTTTCCGCTTTTTGCGCCCAATCCTGAAGCTGTTCCGATGTAGTTGTAAGGATTCTGGCGAACAGGCTCTGAGCCCCGACAGCAAGTCGTTGTGGCATAACAGCGCCCTTGATGGATTCCGCAGTTTTGCTGAGATGATCGGCTGCGTGGCCAAGGTCACGTTTAACGTAGCCGGCAATCCGCTCAGACTGCTCACGAGTGAATTCTCCTGCCGAAGTGAAATCCTCACTGGCTTTTTTCAGGGCTTCATCCAGATTTTTCCGTCCACTTTCCATCAACTCTTCGGTACGCGAGACAATCCTGGCGTACAGGCTAACCTCATCCTGAACCTGTTGCTGCGACTTTTTTTCGGTCATGGTGACACTCCTGATAATGAAGGGTTGGGGTCAAATTGGTCTCGGGTAAAGAGTAACGCGGTTCGGCATCAGGTGATCGCTTTCTGGTTAAAACGGCGCAACAAAATATTGACCGCGTCGCGCGCGCGACGCCGTGGCAGCATGGCAGTCATTCCGCCAGATGCGATTCCCGCTTCAGGTTTCTTCCCTGCCAGGGCGCTCAGGATCAGGAACATGTCGGCGACAACCCAGGCTTCAAGAGTCACCTTTTTCCCTTCGCAGCGGAGTTCCACCCAGGCTGGAGCCATCAGCAGACGATGTCCTTTACGGTAAATCCGCTTTTCACTGTCCCGGCTATTCAAGCTGAATCCGGTTTCCGCCGCCCAGCTGTCAACCTGCGACCAGAAATCTTTGGGGCAGGGGAAGCTGACGATTGTACGTCTGTTCATCTGTCTATACCTGACCAGGAACCACGTGGAGGGCCCTAATGGGAGTTAACATCGAGAATGAGCATTGGTCCATCAGGAACAATCGCCCAGCGGGCGTCATTCCCGAAACGCTCAAGTAATTGCTCTACGGCTTGAGATATATCAGCCACCGGGTGGAAATGAAAACGGCGCAAGGTATCAGCAGTGATACCGTCAGTATGAAGCCAGACCTCCTTTTTTGTCATCACCTGATAAGTTTCCTGGGCACACCATTGGTCGGGCACATAAAACTCTTTATTCATCACCTTGTCGATAAACTCCTGAGGACTGGTTGCGTATTCAAACACTTCCCGGTATTCGTCACTACCAAAGCCTTCGGGACACTCACTGGCGATCAGGATAACACCACCGTCACGCGTCGCGGCAGAAACTCCTGATAACCCCTTGGCGGTCTGATACAGATTACAGTCAAGGGGTGCACCTGAGTTGGTGGTAACGACGAAATCAAGGGGAGCATCCAATACTTTCATGCAGTGCTGTGACAGAAACGCCACTCCGGCAAGATGGGCATTTACCGGATGGCCGGAGAAGACGCCGGTAACACGTTTGCTGGTATCAAGGGTAACGTTGACAATGAAATCAGCACCGGCCTTCGCCATGATCGCCAACCCCGCCTCATGAAACGGATTGCCATCGAGGGCTCCGTAGCGGGTCTGCGGGTGAGCCACCATTTCCGGGCCATGCATGAACTCCAGAGTTTTGACTGATGATATGCCCGGCAGGATTGATTTACGTCCGCCGGAAAAACCCGCCCACATATGGGGTTCGATAAAACCGGTAAGTATTTTCAGATCAGCATCTACATAATGCCGGTTGACTAAGGCCGGAACCCCATCACCAATATGACCGACCAGCACCATATCCTCGTCCTGCTTCGACATGTGATTGATGATCCGGTAATTAGTGGCAATGTCAGCACCAACCAGTTTTTCCAGCTCTGCTCCTTCGTTGGGACGATGGATACCAGTGGCAATAAGGATGCTGATGCTGTCCGCCGACAAACCGGCTTTTTCGAGCTGGGCAATAATTACCGGTAATAGCATCCGGTTAGGTACCGGACGGGTGATATCACTGATAACGATAACCACATTTTTACACCCCCGCGCCATCTCTGCCAGCGGAATGGAGTCGATAGGCGTGGCGAGTGATTGGTCCACTTCGGCGGCAGGGTTTTTCAGCGCAGCGGCTTCTGCCGGGTAAAGAACTCCCTTGAAGTTCGGTGTCTGCGGATATTCGAGGGGAATGGTGCTATTGCCGTATTTCAGATCCACAATCATGATTTAATCTCCTGATGGAAAATAACTGCGCTTGTGAAAAATACATTGTAACACAGACACCTGTCATAAAATGAACTACGCACTACGACAAATGATGGTCAGAAACCTGATGAGTTGAAGAGGATCCATGGTTCTTCAGTTGCAACATCATTTGAATAAAATATCAGTGTACAAAAAAATCATCTGATTATTTTATACACTTGTTTTTTTATTAGATATCAATATGTTAGTCAACTATCGCGAACAAACCTTAGTGGCGTTCCATGGCCTGCCTGTATATTTTACCTATATATATCGAACCAATGACCAAGCGACACAAGCCACTATAACATCCTTCATCAAAAGTTTTTATCAATATATTCGGGATGTTGAGGGCACAGATGAAGATATTTCCAGATGTTGGCATACTCCATGCTTGAGAAGCTGTCAACAACACAGCATGCTGATCTTCAGCATCTCGTCATAGGAGGACACCATGAAAGCCACATTACCTAATGCCCTGATCGCCCTGTTGACCTTTTCTTCCTACGCTTACGCTACCGAGGCTGCCGGGGCTGGCGATGGTGGTTTACTCGTCTCCTTGTTCCTCGGTTTCTTTGCGCTGATCATTGTCTTCCAGCTGGTTCCCGCGACCTTGATGCTGGTTGGTATCCTCAAAGGGCTGTTCGGTCGTGACCGTGAAGCCGTTAAGACAAAAGGTTAGATTCACCAAAAAGTATCAGTAAGCCACTGGTACCTGCTATAGACTGTCAGGTGCCGGTCATCCGATCTTTTCATCAATAAGGAGAAAAATCATGAAATCACTGCTTTCATCCCTGGCCGTTATCCTGCTTCTTGCTGCCCCTGCTTTTGCCGTTGACACCGCAGTCACCTACAGCAGCGGATTACTGGTACTGCTGTTCGTCGGCTTCTGTGCCCTGATTATTGTCGCCCAACTGGTACCAGCGGTTCTGGTGTTGTTCGGCATGACCAAAGCCGTTGCCCAAGGATCACGCAAGACCGCAACCGCTAAAAACTGAGCTAATATTTAACAGCCTAATGAACCAACAGCGGCAGGTGATCAAAAGGTCATCTGCCGTTGTTGTTGGTTAAAGCATAGCCCCACAGGTGATAATGACGGAATCTTTTTAAGGGATGATGTATCAACCAGACAGATCGTGGATGAATTCTGGCTACAGAAAAGCCACCGCTGCCTTGGCCAGCGCCAGCAGTTGTTGCGGCAGCACGCCTAGCAGAATGATGGCGAGAATCAAGCCAAGGCCGAGGAGTTTGCTGCTGAAGGTGATGGCAACCGGTACACTGTGGGCGTCGGTGCTGGTTAAATAGGCGGCGCGGACGATCTTGAGGTAGAAGAAAATTGAGATGGCGGCGTTGATCAGACCCAAGACCACCAGTCCGTAGAGCCCTTGCTGAAAGGCTGAGGTAAAGAGGACAAACTTGCCGGTAAAGCCGATGGTAGGCGGAATACCGGCGAGGCTGAAGACCCCGGCGGCCAGGACAAAGGCCAGCAGGGGCGCACGGCGATAGAGGCCGTTCAAATCATTCAGATGGAGATTACGGTTGTCGCTACTTAAGTGATAGAGCACAAAAAAGCAGGCCAGGTTCATCAGCAGATAACCGACGGCATAGTAGATTGCCGCAGCATGTCCCAAGGTGCTGCCGGCGATCACGCCAAGCATCAGGTAGCCGGCATGGGCAACACTCGAGTAGGCCAGCAGGCGTTTGATGTCGTTCTGAACCAGGGCCGACAGATTACCGATGGTCATGGAGGCGACGGCCAGAATTCCCAGCGCCCAACTCAACTGGCTGATGTCAACGCCGGCCAGACTGACCAGACGCAGCAGCAGAATGACCGCGCCGATTTTCGGCAGGGTGGCAATAAAGGTGGTGGTTTCGTTGGCTGCGCCCTGGTAAACATCAGGGGTCCAGAAGTGCATGGGGAACAGGGCGAGCTTGTAGAAGAATCCACACAACAGCAGAATCATCCCGACCACCGCCAGCGGTTGTGAAGAAATCAATCCCGGTAGCAGGGGGGAGAGTTCGGCCAGATAGGTGGTGCCGGAGAGGCCGAATATATAGCTCATACCGAACAGGCTCAAGCCGGAGGCCGCCGCCCCAAAGAGCACGTATTTGATGCTGGCTTCATACTGCTGGCGGTCACTTAAGGGTTGCCGGAAGGGGATGGCAACAAACAGGGCATAGGACGAAATCTCCAGCGCCAGAAAAATAGTGAGCAATTCGACGGCACTGGACAGCATCACCAGCCCTAAGGTACTGACCGTCAAAAACATGTAATATTCGGGGTGGAGGGGTTTTTCGATACCGCGCAGGCCGGGGGTCGCCCAGGCGATCAGTGCCAGACCGGCACAAAGAACCAGTTTGAACAACTGTGACAGTTGATCGA
>JAGYPB010000021.1 GCA_018399135.1 Deltaproteobacteria bacterium
TCGAATTTTTCTGGTAGATAATATGCGTCAAATGGTCGCAAGGCTGTTCTCACTTAACACTTTCTATGGATTATTTTGATGAAACTAACGGAACTTCCTGTCCTTATATTTGATGGTGCCTGTGGTACCAATCTTCAGCTTTTTCATATTGTACCCGATGAATGGGATGATTGCGAAGGGTGTAACGAAATACTCAATCTGACCGCTCCTTACCACATTGCGCAACTCCATTCTGAGATGCTTGACGCCGGTGCCATGGTTCTGGAAACCAACACTTTTGGTGCAACACGCATCGTGCTGGCCGAATATGGTCTCCAGGACAAGGTGCGTGAAATCAATATCCAGGCCGTTGACATTGCCAGAAAGGCCATAGCCGGCAGGGAGGGGCGTTTTGTTGCAGGTTCTGTCGGGCCAGGAACCAAGCTGCCGTCTCTTGGACATATTGATGTTGACAGTTTGAAAGCGGCTACCACCGAACAAATTGGCGCCCTGCTTGATGCCGGCGTTGATTGTCTGATTATCGAGACCTGCCAGGATATGCTGCAGACAAAAACAGCGTTAATTGCTGCATTTGAAATGCTTGAGGCTGCCGGGTTGGAATTGCCGGTACTGGCGTCAGTGACTATTGAACAGCAGGGGACGATGCTGGTTGGGAGCGATATTGCCGCCGTTGTTGCCACTTTGGAGCCTTTTCCTTTACTGTCTCTGGGGCTTAATTGTGCGACCGGACCGAAAGATATGGTGTCTCACGTGCATTATCTCAGTCAGCATTGGCCTGGAAGGATATCGGTTATTCCCAATCAGGGAATGCCCGAGGTTGTCGATGGCAAAACCCATTATCCTCTTTCACCAGATGGTTTCGCCGAGCAGATGTGGCGCTTTGTAACACAACAGGGGGTCAGTATTGTCGGAGGCTGCTGTGGCACCAGCCCGGCCCATATTGCTGCTTTAACAGCGCGCCTTAACGGCGTCACTCCGGCGCAGCGGGAGGTGATTCAATGAAAGCTTCTGTTGCCAGTCTTTATCAAGCCGTTGAATTACATCAGGAAATACCGCCGCTGTTGATCGGTGAGCGCTGTAATCCCAATGGTTCCAAGGCATTCAAAGAGGCATTAATTACTGAAGATGACCATGCTTGTCTGAAAATTGCTCTGGATCAGGAAGCTCGTGGAGCCCAGGTCATTGATCTGTGTGTTGCCTATGCCGGCCGCGATGAGTTGATTGATATGATGCGTCTGACGCGCTTGTTTGCCGGCTCCTGCAAAGCGCCCTTGATGTTTGACTCCACCAGCCCCGATACCCTGGAGAAAGTCCTGCCGCTGTATCCAGGGCGCGCTATTATCAATTCCATTAATCTTGAAGACGGTGGAACCAGTCTCGACCGCATCTGCAAACTGGCCAAAAAATATGGTGCGGCGGTGGTCGCTCTGGTCATCGATCTTGAAGGGATGGCTCTGACCAGTACCAGAAAACTGGCGGTTGCCAAAGAAATCTATTATCGCGCTGTTACTGTCCATGGCCTGCGTCCACAGGATTTATTATTCGATCTACTGACCTTTACGGTCGGTTCCGGCGATGAAACCATGCGCCGCTCAGCGATTGAAACCCTCGCGGCGATCCAACTGGTGCGCCGCGAGCTCCCGGGGGTTGGGTTCACCCTGGGGGTTAGTAATGTCAGTTTCGGGTTGCGACCTGCAGCGCGCAAGGTGCTTAATTCGGTATTTTTGCATGAGGCTGTCGAGGCAGGATTGAATACCGCTATTGTCGATGCCGCCAAGGTGCTGCCTTATTCAGCCATCAGCGCAGAGGAACGGAAAATCTGTTTTGATCTGCTTTTTGATCGCCACCCTGATGCACTGATGGCTTTTATCGATCATTTTGAGCAGGCCACAGATAAAGACCAGGATGAAGACGCACCGCCGTTACGCCTTGAAGAACAGTTGCGTCAGAAGGTGCTTAAAGGAGACAAGGATGGCCTGGAAGATCTGCTGGCCGAGTTACGTGGGCGCTGGAAACCCCTTGATATCGTTAACCGCCTGCTGGTTCCGGCGATGCGCGAGGTCGGCGATCTGTTTGGTCGTGGCGATTTACTGCTCCCCTTTGTTCTGCAGTCTGCAGAGGTGATGAAAAACAGCGTGGCCTTACTCGAACCCTACATGGAAAAGCTCGATCAGGACGGGCAGGTCAAAGTGCTGCTCGCTACCGTTGCCGGCGATGTCCACGATATCGGTAAAAACCTGGTTGATATCATCCTCACCAATAATGGCTACAAGGTTTTCAATATCGGCATCAAGGTTCCGGCTGAAGAAATCATCGCCAAGGCCAACGAATATCAGGTAGACGTTATTGGCCTTTCCGGTCTCCTGGTCAAATCAGCATTGTTGATGAAAGACAATCTGGCCCAGTTTCGCGATGCCGAATTGTCTATGCCGGTGTTGCTCGGCGGTGCCGCTCTGACCAGAAAATATGTGGCGCAAGATTGCGTTCCTCAATATCAGGCACCGGTTGTCTACTGTGCCGATGCTTTCGATGGTCTTAAAGCGATTCGCTCCTTTGAAGCCGGCGAATTGAATTCAACCAGTTGGTCCGACAGCGTCGTAGCTCCCAATCGACCCGGCGCGCAAGTTGCTGTTATTGATCGTCAGTGGGAGTGCCCGCAGGTTCCTTTTATCGGCGATCGCCAGGTGCTGGACATCAATCCGGAAAAACTCTTCGATTATCTCAATCAGCCGGCCTTGTTTCGTGGTCGCTGGGGTTACCGGCGCGGCAAGATGAGCAAAGAAGACTATGAACGCCTGCAGCAAGAGACGGTGTTGCCCCTCTATGAACGGCTCAAAAGTGAAGGGCTCAGTGAAGGCTGGTTCGAGCCCAAGGTCACTTATGGTTATTTCAATGGTTTCAGCCGTGAAAACCAGTTGATCGTTCAGTATGATGGGAAGGATTATGCTTTTGATTTTCCGCGTCAACAAAGCGGTGCCGGTCTGTGTATTGCTGATTTTTATCACAGCGAACAAGAGGGAGGGGACAAGGTTGGCTTTTTTGTCGTGACCATTGGCGAAAAGCTGGCGCAGGTAACCAACGAGCTCTATGCTGCCGACAGCTACCACGATTACCTGATGCTCCATGGTTTGGGCGTGGAATTGACTGATGCTCTGGCCGAATACTGGCATGAACAGATGCGTATCGAGATGGGGATTCAAGCTGGTAATACCGACATGACGGCCTACGTGGCACAAGGGTACCAGGGTTCACGGTACGGGTTCGGGTATCCGGCCTGTCCGGATCTGACAGCCCATGCGCCGGTATTTCAGTTGCTGCATCCTGAGCGGATTGGGGTCAGCTTGACCGAGTCGTATGAAATGGTACCGGAGATGACCACTTCTGCGATTGTCGCTTATCATCCTCAGGCCAAATATTTTGCTGTCTGACCTGTGTGTTGCCTGCAATCACATGGTCACGGCTGAGCGATGACCCTGGATCTGTCTTTTCTGCTGGCTTTTTTTTCAACCCTGGCCGTCATTTTTTACCTGGCTTTGGGGGGCAAAACCAAAGCAACCAGCGGCGCTGATTTTGCTCTGAGTGGCCGTAAAGCATCAAGCCTTAATGTCTTTGGCGCCATTACCGGAACTCTGGTCGGTGGCGCTTCTACCATAGGAACAGCTCAGTTGGCCTTTATGTACGGCTTGTCAGCCTGGTGGTTTACTCTGGGTGCTGGACTGGCTTGTTTGTTCCTCGGCCTATTCATTGCCGTTCCCCTGCGCCAGAGTCAGGCGCAGACGATCCTCTTGACCATTGCTCACACCACGCAGAATAGGTACGAACCGCCGCCAGCCTTTTTACTGCCGCCGGCATGTTTATTCAGACGCCCACTACCACTTCCGCGGCGCCATCCTCGCGGTTCTTTTTGATCTGTCCATTATAACCAGTGCTGCATTTCCGTGCTGTTGCGGTGTTCTTTACCCTTGGTGGTGGTATGAATCAGCCGGTCGCACCGGAATGATTAAAATGTTATTGATTTATCTGACCATGGTCGTGGCGGCCTGCTGCCCTTTAGGCTTGCCGCCGGTGGCTGGCGCGGATTGACCAGTGGCTTTACCGCTGGCCCTGGTTCAGCCTCTTTGGGTTATGGGAGAAAGAAGGGAGTGTCGATCTGCTTTCGATGCTGGTTGGTGTGTTATTTCGACCCAGACCTATCTGCAGGCCATTTTTTCTCTGCCAACAATAGTTTGGCCCAGCGGCGCGGCGCGCTCCTCAGTGCGGCACTGATCCCCCTTTGGGGTTGTTCGGCATCCTGGTTGGTTTATATATGCGCCAAACCATGCCGGAGATCCAGAGTGCCCTGGCACTGCCGACTTTTATTATGCTCCATTTGCCTTCAAGTTTCTGCCGGAATGGCTTTTTGCTACCTGAGGATCGCAGCGGTTGGCACCGCTGTGGTCTAGCCCTTGGGGTAAGGGATACAACTTTAAAAAAGGATCTTTACGTTATTGGTTGCAGAATAAACAATCAGAACTTTTGATTTTTCGCATGATTACCCTGAAGGTATTTTAGTGGCGGTTTTCTACTTGAAGGTTTAGCAACTGGTTCCGCAATTATGGACTGAGCTTTGTCCGCAATGCGCGAGCCACCCTCTGTTTCTTTTGCTTTTTGCTGTTTTTCTCCCTCAGGCTGTTTGGCGTCAGGCCGATTTATTTCACTATGTTGCTGGACCGCCGTTGTCTTTTTGGGCTTTTTCCCTCTGGACCGGTATTCCTCCATTGTTTTTTGCCTGCTTATCATTGCTGGTCTTTGTTAACCCGCTGTTTTTCCGGGTAAAGGGATAACATCAGCCCGGGGTTATTATCGATAAAACCTTTCGCGTGGAAAGCACGACATTCGGTTCAAATTGTCGCCATAGTTGGCAGGGAGCAGTTCTTCATCTCGATTACAGGAATTTATGCCGGCCCCTGATCCCAATCTTGCTTTGATATCTGCTTTTTTATTTTCATCGCTTCTGTCAATAGCTCATGCTGTGCGTCCGAGTTTGATGCGCGGCGAGCCAACCCTGCAGCAAATCGTTAAAAATGCTTCCGATTCAAATCTTCTTGTTGACTTCCGACGCTCATAAGAGTCAGGGCAACGCCTGGGATCCTATCAACGCCGGCTGCCGCTGCGGGTAAAAGAAATAATCGAACCTTACGGTTTTTTCTACAGCACTGTTTCAACCCGACTGGAGCAACCAGCCACAGATCTCTTTCGCTTCATCATTGATGTGGAAGCGGGGGCTCCACTGTTAATCACCAGGCTAAATCTGGACATATCAGGTCCAGGATCAGATCATCCCAACCTGTTACGATTATTCAATCAATTTCCTTTACAGGTGAATGACGTTTTACGTCAGGACCTCTACGAGCAGGGAAAAGCAGAGCTGCTCCAGGAAGCTGCAGCTCTGGGCTACCTGGACGCTACGTTCAGCGTTCACAGTATGGAGGTTCATCTGCAAGAACGCCGCGCCGAGATTGATCTGCACTTAATGACCGGTAAACAGTTTCGTTTCGGCGAAACCCACTACCTTAACCGTGCAGGTTACTCTGCGCGATTTCTTAAACGTTTTATCAGTTACAAGCAGAGTGATGTTTTTTCTTACAGCCGATTGGGCAAGACCCAGGTGAATCTGATTGATGCTGACCTGTTCCGTTCCGTGTTGGTAAGGGCCATGTTGCCGGATGCGGCAAACCAACAGGTTCCAGTGGAGATCGAATTGCTGCCGTTACCCCGACATCGTTTGCGGCCGGGAATCGGTTACGGCACTGATACCGGGGGGAGGATATCCCTTGATTATCGTCATCTGAATCTATGGGGGGCGGCTCATGAACTGGTTGGTAAGATGCTTATTGCCCAATGGCGCCAGCAGCTGGAGACAACCTATATTGTCCCTGATCACCGTCGTCTCGATAGCTTGACCCTGTTGACTGTGGGTACTGAACGTGAAGATGTAGATACTTATTACCGTCGTGAAATTTTTGGTGAAGCTGAATATCGGCGTTCTTTCAGCCGGGGATTAAGCGGTTCGCTGTTTGTCCGCATGACTTCTGAACGATCGCGTATAGCTGACAGCAACAAACGCACTCTATTGGTACTGCAAGGACTCCGTCTGGGCTGGAAAAAACTGGATCATCCCTTTACTCCAGAACGTGGAAGTAAATTACAAATTGAGCTGCAGGGAGCAGACGAAAACTGGTTTTCTGATACCTCTCTGCTACAACTCTCTGTTGACGCCGCAACATTGATTCCACTACCACAGCGTTTATCTACATTTATCCGCCTGCGCGGCGGTACTACCTGGCACCGCCATGCTTTCAATACTCTGCCAGTTTCTTTACGCTATTTTGCCGGTGGCGATCGTAGTGTCAGAGGGTTTAAGTTTAATTCCCTCGGGCCGGTCAACGACGAGGGTGACGCTGTCGGCGGCAAACATCTATTGGTTGGCAGTGTAGAAATTGAAAAAAAGTTTTTACAGAAGTGGGGAGCAGCCATCTTTTACGATACCGGTAATGCCTTTGATTCCTTCAATGATTATCAACTCAAACATGGAGCAGGAGTCGGTTTGCGTTATTTCACCAGGATTGGCGCCATACGTCTTGATCTGGCCAGGCAATTAGGGGAAAAAGATAACCGTTATCGCCTTCATTTCAGTCTGGGCTTGGCATGGTAAGAGGATTAACTGTTACCTTCGCAGTTTTGTGTTTACTTGCCGGCATTATTGGTGGTGCAGCAATCTGGATACTTTACACTTCTGCCGGGGCTGATTTCACTTTGCGCCACCTGTCTCGGCAGTTTGACTTTCAGTTCCAGGTATCACAGCTTGAGGGCTCCCTGGCGCGCGGGATTACTGTGAATGATCTGGCGCTCGAACAGACAGATATCACATTGCAGGCCCGCCAGGTCTATCTGGATATGGCTGTTTCTTCCCTTTATCCTTTCCATTTAACCTTTTCTACCATCGCGGTCGATGATGCCATCCTGACTCTTCCGTCGGCCGAGCCAGCCGGGCAACAACCCGTTCTTCATCTGCAGATTCCACAATTGCCAAAGATGCTCGATCTACTTCGGGTCGATATTGCGTATCTGGACATTGTAAACTTTGCTCTTGTTCAAGGCGATGAAATCACAGTGATAGAAGAGTTGAGCGCGAGTTCAGATTTTTATCAGAGAAGCCTTTTGATTGCTGATTTCAACCTGGTTATCGATGCGATATCAGTCAATGCGGCGGCAACTCTTAACATGGCTGATTCGGTATGGGATCTGACAGCAACAGTTGAGAACAACGGGATCGACCAACCCTGGAAATCAATCATCATTGAAAACTCCCTGACTGGTGTCGATCCTGATATTATCTCGGGAGCGATTAATCTACACGTGCAGCTGGTTAATCTGGAGCCTTTTTATCTTCAGACGGATGTAACTATTAGCGAGAACAGTCTGGCTTTTGATGAGCTTTTCTTTCAGCAATCCCAGCGTCAAGGGGCTGTTTTATCTACAGGACAACTGCATTTTGGTGAAGATGGCCCAATCCTGACGGCAAAATTCTTTCTACAGAACCTTGATATAAGTCAGGATGTCGGAATCCCACTAGAGATGTCCGGTGAAATTGCTGTGACCAGTGCCCGGATGCGGTATCAGGGTCATCTTGATCTGGTCACCAGGGGTGATGAGCTGGTCACCGCAGAATTAAACGCAAGTTTTTCCGGTGACCATCGCCAACTGCGGCTTGAACAGATTGACGCCTCCTGGCTCGATGCCCTGATTAGCGGCAGTCTCAATCTTGGGTGGACGCCGGCGCTGGATCTGGTAACGCAGTTGCAGATCGAACAACTTTCCCTTGATCCCTTTGTGCCGGACAGTAAGAGTCTGCTGAATGGCAACCTTTCAGCTCGTTATCTTCATGACGAGCAATCTCCAGAAGCCAGCATCAATCTTGAACTCTACGATTCAAGCTTCTACGAATACCCCCTTTCCGGTGTTATCGCAGCAGACTACGAGAAAAATAATTTGATTCTTCATCAGCTTGATCTGCTCAGTCACAGCGCCCAGTTGCAGGCGCAAGGGGATTTACATAGCAACATCAATTTCACTTTGACACTCCAACAACTTGCCGATCTTTACCCCACGGCTGATGGCGTCCTGACCGCGCAAGGATGGTTTCATCATGGAAAAGATGGTAGCGCAGCAGATGTTCAGCTTGCCGGCACAGACATCTCCTATGATCAGTGGCAGCTTGCTACACTCAATTCACAGCTGCTACTGGATGTTAATCAAACCCTTTCTGCTGTAGTCCAATTGCGCCAACTGGGTAACACGACCCGTCCACTGCTGGTTGATGCGATTGATCTGCAGGCTGCAGGTTCATTACTTAACCATCAGGTTAACTTCAGTGCCCGGGCGCAAGAGGCAGATGTAACTGCCACACTACAGGCAAGTTGGTCTGAGTCTTTGTGGACTGCGCTACTGCAACAGCTGGACGTTGATTCATCTGGGAGTCAATGGCGGCTTAATCGTCCCGCCTCTGTCACCGTTGGGCCACAGATCCTTAGCGTTTCAGAGATCTTGCTTGATGCGGGTTTGCAACAATCGGTCCGCCTTCGAGGAGTGTTTCTTCCCGCGAAAGAGGTGCTTGAAGTAGATCTTGAATGGTCTGAGCTGTCACTGAACCTTTTTAGGCATTGGATTGCCCCTTCTTTGTTGCGAGGGATCTCTGATGGAACCTTGTCTGTGCTTCATCAGCCTGAAAACACTCAAATCCATCTTTCTGCGTTGATAAATGCTGATCTGAATTATCAACAGCTGCATCTTCAGAGCACCGACACAAGCCTAACTCTGGATTGGGGGATGGGTGGCCTGACAGGTGATATCCTTGTAGATATTGGTTCATCAGCTCACCTGCTACTTGAATTTCATTCTCCTGAGTCTCCAAAAGGGGGTTGGCCTGCCCGAACTGACATGGCACTCGCCTGTCGACAGATACCCTTGCCATTGATCCAGCCCTGGATGCCACCGGAAGTAGTCGCTCAGGGGAGTTTTTCCTGCGATTTGGACGGGTGGTGGTCGGCAGAAAATACCTTTGCCCTCTATGGCAAGGCGGACATCAGCGCGGGCTCCCTGAATTGGTATGACGATGAACGAAAAATCGAGGTCGATGTCGAAAAAGCGACAATAGAGTTGTCCTGGGAGGAAAAATTTCTGCGAGCTGAGGCGGTATTGGTTCATCATTTTGGCCACATCAACAGCCGGTTTGACGTAGGGTTTCCTGCGCTGCTGCCGATCAACTTTCCGGACAGTGCACCAGTTACGGCTGATATCAGTTTATTGCTGCGAGAAAACGGGTTATTGAGTGTGTTCTTTCCTTCGTATCTCTATGACAGTAAAGGGGAGATTGAGCTGACGGCCGGAATTATCGGTACCGTCAGTGAACCTTTGTTTTCCGGTACTCTTGGCTTACAGGGGGCGGAATTTTACGTGCCTGCAGCGGGCATTCGAGTATCCGATATTCAGGCGGCAGCTCAACTTGATGGGCAACAACTCAACATATCACACCTGAGGATGACTTCTTCCAACGGTACCATCAGCGGCCAGGGTAAGATGAATTTGCTTGGCTGGTCACCCGACAACTATCACTTTTCTGTCGTCGGGGAGCGGTTCCAGTTAACAAACTTAAGTGAAATGGCTATTCAGGTCAGTCCTGATCTGGTTGTTGAAGGTAATCTCGATACGGTGCGCGTTCGCGGCAGTGTGAGTTTCCCCCAGGTGATGATCAAGGATCAGACCAGTTCCCAGGCAGTTCAGAACAGTCCTGATCTGGTTATTGTCGATCGCCGGACGTCGACCCGGGCAACATCGGGGATTCGTCATGATATTGATGTTAATCTGATCCTGGGTGAACAGGTGTTGCTCGACATTGCCGGGTTGCAAGCACGGGTTGCCGGTTCATTACGACTGTACAGCGACGCGCAACAAGAGGTAGCAGCACAAGGTCGATTGTTTGTGGAACGTGGGCGCTTTTCTTCCTACGGTGTATCCCTTGATATAGAACGTGGCGATCTGTATTTTGCCGGAGTCCCTTTACGTTATCCAACCCTCGACATACTGGCAATTCGCCGTGCCGGACAGGTTCGTGCAGGTGTGCGAGTCACCGGTACGCCGCAGGAACCACAGGTGAGTCTTTACTCGGAACCGGCAATGCCTGATGCAGATATTCTATCGTATGTGGTGCTGGGGCGTCCTCTTGACAGTAGCGGCGGCGACAGCGACCTGTTGATGCTTGCCACCGGGGCCTTGTTATCGCAAGGGAAATCAATTGTTTTGCAGGAACGGCTGAAAGGACGGCTTGGCTTGGATGTGTTTGAATTCAGTACCGGAGACAGTGACACGACCGACGCGGTTATCACGACCGGTAAATATATTACTCCCGATCTTTATGTGAGCCTTGGATATTCATTATTTAACAACAGTAACGAGATCAAAATCCGCTATCGGCTCTCATCCCGACTGGAACTGGAGTCGAGCTTCGGTCAAGAATCCGGGGTGGATCTTTTTTACCGTCTGGAAAGGGATAAACTGTTCAAAAAGTGAAAAGGGGGATAATTTTAAAAAATGGGATTATCTTTACCGATCTTTTTGTTTGCTGTACCTTGTTCTGTCAAAAGATCGGGTTGATAAGCAACCGTAGTCAAAGTCGTAGATCTGATATGAAAGGTTTTCATTGTGGATGGCTTACCCTTTTTTGTTTTGTGGATTGTCATGGCCTGTGGCGCTTATGCTGTTGCCAAAAGCCGTGGACGCAACTGTCGTCTCTGGTTTGCCGTTGGTTTGATGATTGGACCCTTTGCCATCCTGATTGTGGCACTACTACCATTAGGTCCTAACGCCAAAAAAGGATACCAGTAAGCAATCCATGAAAAATTACTTGATAAAAATGCTGATACCTGTTGTCGGCGGTAGTCTCGCTGGTGCGTTTTTCGGTTATCTCGGTCAGTGTGCCGGCAGTACCTGAGGTGCCTTTGTCAGCCCCTGGTCAGGGGCATTGTTCGGTGCACTGATTGGTTTTTTCCTGGGTATGCTCCCTACAGAACAGGGAAGGTAATAACATCCTGGTCTCTTTTTTTCTTTTGTATCTGTTCAGCACCGGATCTTCGGATCCTGCGCAGGGCCAAGATGAAGAGTTACGTTCTTTTTTTGACAGATAAACTTCCCTCTTTATGGGTTCTGGAGACTCATCATCTTGATGCTGCCGTTTGTTGCTCTGATATGTGGTTTGGTGGTGCTGGTATGGAGTGCTGATCGTTTTGTTGACGGTGCCGCCGCAACTGCGCGGCATGCCGGCATGCCGCTGCTGCTGGTCGGGATGGTAGTTATTGGCTTTGGTACCTCAGCACCTGAAATGCTGATTTCTGCCATTGCCTCAACTCAGGGAAATCCCGGCTTGGCGTTGGGTAATGCCTATGGCTCGAACATTTCCAATATTGCCCTTATTCTCGGTGTCACTGCTTTAATCAGCCCTGTCCCGGTACCAGCAAAACTTCTTCGTTCTGAATTGCCGGTGCTGGTGGCAATTACATTGTTGACAGTTGTGCTGCTGTGGAATCTCTCCATCAGTCGGATGAATGCCATCCTGTTGCTGCTGGCCTTTGCCGCGGTCATTCTCTGGTGGATTATCATCGCCTTGCGTCACAAAAATACTGAAAAGTTGCTGACAGCGTCAGAACTTGGCAAGGACGATTTAATGCCATTAAAACCGGCGATTTGGTGGCTTGTTGTCGGGTTAGTTATGCTGGTTGCAAGTTCACGCCTCCTGGTTTGGGGGGCTGTTGAAATAGCCACAACCCTGGGAGTCAGTGACCTGATGATTGGTTTGACGATTGTAGCCGTTGGCACATCTTTGCCGGAACTGGCCGCTGCCGTTGCGGCAGCACGCAAAAATGCTCACGATCTGGTATTGGGAAACATTATTGGCTCCAATATTTTTAACACCCTTGCGGTCGTCGGCATTGCCGGTGTTATCCATCCTCTGGATATCGGTGGAGAAGTTCTTTACCGCGACTGCTTGATTATGGGTGTTTTGACCTGCTCCCTTTTTGCTGTTGCATGGCGCGGCCACTATCGATTGTCACGTTTGTTTGGCAGTATGCTGCTACTGAGCTACGTTGCTTATCTGGGATTGCTGGGATTCCAGATTCTTGGCTATCTGTGAAAAATCAGTGTCTCACCCCTTGACACATCGTTGAATATGAATGAATTTGATAGATTATTAAATTCGTTTTTTAGAACCTTTAAAAACTTAATTGCAACATTCTGACCATGAAGGAGTCGTCATGCCCTTGTCTGAAGATTTCAAATCACGTTTGTACCCCATTGCGGCACAACTGGTTCAACACTATGGTACACCTTTTCATATCTATGATGAGGTCGGCATCCGCCAGACCGGTGAACAACTCAAACAGGCCTTTTCTCAGCTGGATGGATTTCGCGAATATTATGCCGTCAAGGCTCTGCCTAACCCACGCATCCTCGAATTAATGGCCGATATGGGATTTGGTTTCGATTGCAGTTCCATCGCGGAATTAATGCAGAGCCGTCAGGTTGGAGCGCGTGGTGAAGACATTATGTTCACCTCGAACAATACCAACCAGATTGAGTTTGAAACCGCATTGAGTCATGGTGGAAGTATTTTAAATCTGGATGATATTTCCTTGATCAACAAGGTAGAGGATTTCCCCGAGCTGATTTGCTTTCGCTACAACCCGGGCCCGAGAAGATCCGGCAACGTCATTATCGGCAACCCTGTTGAAGCTAAATACGGGGTCAGCTACGAGCAGATTGTTGATGCTTATCGTCAAGCCAGAAATCGTGGGGCTAGCCGTTTTGGCTTACACACCATGGTTGCTTCAAACGAACTCGATTACACCTATATGGTGGAAACCGCACGAATGGTTCTTGATGTTGTTGAAATGGTTAGCAATGAACTGAACATGACGTTTGAATTTGTCAATATCGGCGGTGGCTTTGGCATTCCCTATCGTCCTGAACAAAAAGCTCTTAACCTGGGTGCCTTGTCCAGAGAGATTGGTGAGGTGTTTGACGTATTTAAGACCAAACATGGCTATGCACCCAAAATGTACATGGAAAGTGGTCGTTTCATGACTGGCCCCCATGGCTGCCTATTGACCACGGCTATCAACCATAAAAATATCTATCGTAACTATATTGGTGTGGACGCATGTATGTCTTCCTTGATGCGACCAGCTATGTACGACGCCTACCATCATATTGAAGTTATCGGCAAAGAGAATACACCGGCTGACCAGATCTATGATATTGCCGGCTCCTTGTGTGAGAACAACGATAAGTTTGCAGTGCAGCGTAAATTCCCGCGGATCGCAGAAGGGGATATTCTGGCTATTCATGACACCGGCGCCCACGGCCATGCGATGGGATTTCAGTACAACGCCAGATTGCGCCCACAGGAACTTTTGCTTAAAGCTGATGGAACTGTTGAGCTAATCCGTAGGGCCGAAACAATCGAGGATTACTTTGCTACCCTGACATTTAGCGCTGATCACTTTTCACCAAGCCGGGCATAGATTTGTCTTTGGATCAATATCCAGGCAAACAAGATCAGATATTGCCGCCATTGATTGTGGAGACACTCGTCAATGGCGGTTCCGGTTTGGCTCGTTTTGAGGGGCGTGTCGTTTTTATCCCCCACACAAGCGTCGGTGATCTTGTTCGTGTCAAGGTTGTCCGTTCCAAAAAAAACTATCTTGAAACACAACTGATCGAGGTACTCCAACCCGGTCCTGGTCGCCAGTCGACCGTTTGTCCGGTCGCCGGAGAGTGTGGTGGCTGTCAGTGGCAGCATCTCTCGTACGCCGATCAACTGCTCTGGAAACATCGCCTGTTTGTTGAAACCTTGGGTCATCAGTGCCAAGTTGTCGAAACCGTCATTAAACCCATTATCCCTTCGGCAGATCAGTGGCATTACCGCAGCCGTGTCCAGGTGAAATGTTTTAACCGTGACGGTCGTTTTATCACTGGTTTTTATCGACCCCGCAGTCGTTATGTTGTTTCTGTTGATCAGTGTCCGATCATGGACACACGTTTAAACCGGCTGATGACTAACTTCAGGGCCTTGTTTAACGGGTCTGACTTTGCTGCCGATGTTCCCCAGATCGATCTGACGGTCGACGACACCGGTAAGTGTGTAGCTGTTGTGCATTATTTAGGCGGGCAAGGTTCAGATCTGATCGACCTTTTGCATCATTCCGGTTTGAATGCCGATGTGTTGGTACAGTTTGGCTCAAAAACACATATTAAAAAAATTAGTGGTGACGGCATACTGGAAATTCATGTCGATAACCCCACAATACGTCTTAACTATAGCGCAGGATCTTTTGCCCAGGTTAACCTGAAGCAGAATAAAGTACTTGTCGATACCTTGATGACGACTTACCCATGGAGAAAAGATCAACGAGTATTGGAGCTTTTCTGCGGTATGGGGAATATTTCCTTTCCTCTGGCGCGTCGGATAAAGCATCTGGACGGCATTGAAGAATCTGCATTGTCAATTCGCATGGCCCACAACAATAGCCGCAAAAACGCCATCACTAACCTCACATTTAACGCGTCAACAGCTGCAGATGCTGTAAACTCTGGCATCGATGATAATCGATATGACATGGTTGTCCTCGATCCGCCCCGCACGGGAGCTTATTCTGTGATAAAGTGTCTAGTCGCAGCGGGAATTCCTGAAATCCTTTATGTTTCCTGCGATCCACAAACCCTGGCTCGTGATCTGAAACTTCTGGTTCATAACGGATATGGTATTGATTTAACCCAGCCAATAGATATGTTCCCGCAGACACATCACTGCGAAAGCATCACTTTGTTACAGAAAATCAGCTGATTTTCTTTTGTCTGTTTTCTGTGCAACCTTAATTGTTTGATGATTATTATTTGGGCAACTGCCTGTTCCGTACGTTCAATTTTTTTTAAATCAACTTTTTAAACAGCCTTAACTATATTATATTGTTAGACTTTTAATTTTCTAGTATTTTTTTATCGTTATGGCAAGGTCTTTGCTTTTCAGGTGGGTGTTGGCAGTTGGGATCAATGCTCGGTCGAAACTATATATCTGGTGACAGGAGGCAAGTGTTATGCGCAAGGTTGAAGCGATTATTAAACCGTTCAAGCTGGATGAAGTTAAAGAGGCGTTGAACGAAATCGGCATTCAGGGAATTACCGTCAGTGAAGTTAAGGGTTTCGGACGACAAAAAGGTCATACTGAACTCTATCGGGGTGCCGAATATGTTGTAGATTTTATTCCCAAAATAAAAATGGAAATTATTGTGGCGGACGATCTTGTCGCTAAGGTTGTTGATACGATTGCTGATACTGCTAAAACCGGACGTATCGGTGATGGCAAGATTTTTGTGACAACGATTGATGAGGTTGTCAGGATCAGAACTGGAGAGCGTGGAGAAGATGCACTCTAGTTTCAGGTAGATGTAAATTAATCCCGTCAATTACTACTTAATGTCCGAGTTTAAATGGATGAAAGTATCCCCAAATTCCCATAACATTCAAAGGAGAAGGAAACAATGACACCAAGTGAAGTCGTTAAGTTTGCCAAAGAAAATGATGTTAAATTCGTAGATTTTAAATTTCTCGATTTTGTTGGAATCTGGCAGCATTTTGCCACTCCCATTAGTGAATTCAGCGAAGATATTTTTGAAGAGGGATTAGGGTTCGACGGTTCTTCCATCCGTGGTTGGCAGCCCATTCATAATTCCGATATGCTGCTTGTTCCTGATGCAGCTACCGCTAAAATTGACCCTTTTATTGAAATGACGACCTTAAGTCTGATCTGTAACATTTTTGATCCGGTGACCCGTGAAGGTTATACCCGAGATCCGCGTTTTATTGCTCAGAAAGCCGAGGCGTACCTTAAATCAACCGGTATTGCTGATACTGCTTATTTTGGCCCGGAGCCGGAGTGCTTTATTTTTGATGATGTGCGTTACTCCTCCAGTTCTAATGAGTCTTTTTATGCTATTGATTCCGTTGAAGGCATCTGGAATACGGGTCGTGAAGAATTTCCTAACCTGGGGTACAAGCCCAAACACAAGGGAGGATATTTCCCCGTTGCGCCAACCGACAGCATGGTTGATCTACGCAATGAAATGATGATGGTGCTCCAGGAAGTCGGAATGGTCGTTGAGTGTGGCCACCATGAGGTAGCAACCGGCGGCCAGTGCGAAATTGATATGCGTTTTGATTCTCTGCTGGCTATGGGCGATCATCTGCAGTGGTTTAAATACGTCCTCAAAAACGTTGCCTTTCGTAATGGTAAAACCGTCACGTTCATGCCGAAACCTATTTACGGCGATAATGGCTCAGGTATGCACTGCCATCAATCATTGTGGAAGGACGGCAAAAACCTTTTTGCCGGTGATGGCTACGGCGGCCTCTCAAAAATGGCCATGTACTACATCGGTGGCATTATGAAGCATGCCAAGTCCTTGTGTGCGTTCACCAACCCGACGACCAACTCTTACAAACGTCTGGTGCCGGGTTATGAGGCACCGGTCAATCTGGCTTATTCCAACCGCAATCGTTCTGCCTCCTTGCGAATTCCGGTAACCAGTAATGAAAAAGCCAAGCGGGTTGAATATCGTACTCCAGATGCTTCCGCCAATGGTTATCTGGCATTTGCTGCCATGATGATGGCTGGTCTCGACGGTATCGAAAACAAGATCGATCCAGGTCAACCACTGGATAAGGACATCTACGGTTTGTCACCAGAAGAGTTGAAAGATATCCCCAATGTTGCCACCTCATTGGAAGATGCCCTGAACAATCTGGAATCAGATCATGCCTTCTTGCTGAAAGGCGATGTGTTCACTGAAGATGTCATCGATATGTGGATCAGCTATAAGCGTAGCGCCGAAGTTGATCCGGTTCGTATGCGTCCGGTGCCTGAGGAGTTTGCCCTTTACTTTGATTGCTGATTGCCAGGCGCCTGTCGGACTATGTGGGCCGAAGCGAAAATCTAGGCTAAACAGCTGGATTTGCAGTCGGTTCATGGATAATTCGACAAACTCATGGTTAGACATGAATGAAACGCAAAAAGGCCTCCAGTATTTTACCGGAGGCCTTTTTGCGCTATACGCTTAAAGTTGTGTATCTGTTCAGCACCGGATCGGGGATCCTATGTCAAGGGACGCTTTTCGTCATCCATGACCGCTTGTTGTCGCCGTCCATGGCGATAAACACCCTTGCCACAGGAACCCCGATCCTGCGCAAGGATTACAGCTGAATAGTTACAAAGTTGTTATTTATGCTGCAGCAGCATTGCTCGGATTGCTGACAATATGCAGATCACGTTGCGGATAGGGGATGCTGATTCCTTCTGAGTCAAAACGAACCTTGACGGTTTCGTTTAAGTCAAAGTAAACCGGCCAATAGTCTCCACTGTTCACCCATGGGCGTACGGCAAAATTCACACTGCTGTCACCTAATTCCACGACACCGATAGTCGGTGCCGGATCCTGCAGAATCCGCTCATCTTTAGCGAGAATATCTTCAAGAACCGAACGCACCTTTTGCAGATCATCGCCATAGCCAACGCCAATGACCAGATCCACGCGACGGGTAGGCTTGGTTGAGTAATTGGTAATAGTCGTCCCCATGACCTGGGAGTTTGGTATGATGATTTGTTTATTGTCCCCAGACCGCATCAAAGTGCAAAATATCTGAATTTCTTCAACGATCCCTGAAACACCACCAGCTTCTATAAAATCACCGACTTTAAATGGTCTAAAAATAATTAACAGAACTCCAGAAGCAAAATTACTTAAGGTTCCCTGAAGTGATAAACCAATAGCAAGACCAGCGGCGGCAACGACAGCGGCAAAGGATGTTGTTTCTACGCCCATTTTGCTGATTGCGGCGATAACAACAAAAACCATGATAGCCACGAACAGCATATTTTTGGTGAATTTGACCAGTGTTTCTTCGACCTTGGCCTTGGTCATGGCTTTAGCTACAGCGTTTGAAATCATTCTGGCTACAATTTTACCGACAATAAAAATGACCACTGCCCATAGCAGTGGCAACCCGTAGGTTTGAATCAAGCCGTAAAACATGTCAGGTGAAATGTCGTTCACTATACCCTCCTGTAAGAAGATTGATTACCGTAATGGTAGCAGTTGCATTATATTATGATTTAGAGGAGTTTAGTGCAATATGCTTTTTAATTTTTTTAACATCCGCAACCATCCGTTCACAACGGCGGGGCAAGTCACGTAATCGCTCAATGGTTTCAAGGGGTAGCATTTTATCCTTCAGAGCCTTGTCGATGGCCTCCGGGAACTTGGCCGGGTGAGCTGTTGCCAGGCAGACAAGTGGGACATTATCTCCGATTAAACCAGCGGCTTTAACCCCGACCGCCGTATGTGGGTCAAGGAGGTAGCCAGTGTGGTGGTAAAAGGATGAAATTTGCTCGATGGTTTGTTGGTCATCGACGCTGACAGCGAGGAAATCCTGGTGAATTTTAGCCTGCAACGCCATTGGAAAAATGATTTTTCCGGTTTTTTTGAAACGACCCATGGCCGCAACAACCGCCTCGGTATCACCGTCATACAAATAATAGAGATAACGTTCAAAGTTGCTGGCAACCTGTATGTCCATCGATGGAGAGAAAGAATGATGGACATCGGCAAGGGAATAGTCGCCGCTATTCACAAAACGGCTGAGAATATTGTTTGCATTAGTGGCCAGAATGAAGCGCCGGGTTGGTAAACCCATCTTCCCGGCAAGATATCCGGCGAAAATGTCACCGAAATTGCCCGTTGGCACGCTGAACTGAACCTGTTCACAGGTCGTTTGCTCCCGCACGCGGAAATACGCATAAAAGTAATAGACGATCTGTGCCAACACCCGAACCCAGTTGATTGAGTTGATTGAACCTAAAGCGTAGGCCTGTTTAAATTGCTGATCATTGAAAATCTCTTTGACTATCGCCTGGGCGTCATCAAAGGTACCATCAATTGCGATATTGAAGACATTGTCATCAGTAACTGTAGTCATCTGCATTTCCTGAACGGAAGAAACCCTTCCAAAGGGAAATAGAATGAATATATTGATATTTTTCTTGCCACGCACACCGGCGATCGCAGCGCTACCGGTGTCGCCACTGGTTGCACCGATGATATTGAGTTTTTTGTTGTCCCTGATCAGATAGTATTCGAATAAATTACCAAGGAATTGCAGGGCAACATCCTTGAATGCCAGGGTCGGGCCATGGAAGAGCTCAAGGATGTACACATTACCCTGTTTCACCACCGGGGT
Organism: Deltaproteobacteria bacterium; assembly: GCA_018399135.1. Classification (GTDB taxonomy): domain Bacteria; phylum Desulfobacterota; class Desulfuromonadia; order Desulfuromonadales; family Geopsychrobacteraceae; genus Pelovirga. The sequence continues at coordinate 19,384 of JAGYPB010000021.1, forward strand.
AATATCGACATGATTAAATGACGCATAAGACGTGTCCACCAGGTTACGCAAATCGGCAGCAGGCAGATCGGTTGCATAAAGCGAGATGATCTCGTAAGCCAGATCCCTGTAGTTGAGGTGACTGAAAGCTTCCAGTTGTTGTTGCGAAAGCTGAGGAATCTGTTCAGGAATCAATAAACCGCCATCGGAAGCCAGTCCCATCATCACCGCATCGCTGAAAGACAAATTCCGAACCTGACCACGCGTACTGCAGTATTTCATAGGGTTAGACCCTCCTTCTTGAAGTAAATTCATGTTCCTTATCAATAACAATATATCAATCTAACCCCTGAATCATCCCCAGACTATTGATCAGCCATGAGTATAGTACTGATTATCACAAGCGAATAAAAGTCAACAGCACAAAAAAAGCGTAAGGCCCGAAAAAGGACCTTACGCCTGGTATCAACCTGCTGCAGTTAGTTGATTAGTTTTGTTCAGCTTCCTGCGCGTCAACAACAGCAACAGCTGCCATATTGACAATGTCAGCAACATCGTCACCACGTTGTAACACGTGAACAGGTTTTTTCATTCCCATCAGGATCGGGCCAATCGCATCGGCTCCACCTAGCTTGTTCAACAACTTGTAGCTGATATTGCCGGACTGCAGGTCGGGAAAGATAAAGATGTTGGCATCGCCTTTAAGCATAGAAAAGGGATACTGTTTTTCTGTCAACTCAGGATCTAAAGCAACATTAGCCTGAATCTCTCCATCGACAATCAGTTCAGGGTCAAGTTGCTTGACCAGTGCTGTGGCTTTTTTGACCTTGAGTGCTTGAGGCTCAGTGTTACTACCAAAGTTTGAGAAGGAAAGCATTGCCACCTTTGGTACGATATCAAATTGACGAACTTTTTTTGCTACCAGAATCGCGGTTTCTGCCAATTCCTCCGGTGTCGGGTCGATAGCGACAGTGGCATCGGCAATGAAGACGACCTGCTTTTTGAAGACCATCATATACATGCCATGAACCTTGGACAGGTTGTCTTGCTTGCCGATGATTTCCAGAGAGGGCTTGATTGTTTCCGGATAGTGATGATTTACGCCGGAGAGCATGGTATCTGCATCACCCTGTTGCACCATCAGGGCACCAAAGTAATTGTAGTTGCCTTTTAATTGACTCATGGCACCATTGTGAGTGACGCCTTTACGTTGGCGCAGCTCAAACATTTTACTGACGTACTCATCGCGTTTGTCACTGGTGGTTGGGTCAATAACGGTGATACCACTTAAGTCGACGTGTATGTGTTTGGCTTTGGCGGCAATAGCTTCGACATTACCAAGGAGAATCGGGATGGCAATGTTTTCACTGACCAGGATCTGAGCCGCACGCAGGATCTTGTCCTCTTCACCTTCCGGGAAGACAATGCGTTTCGGTGCCGCTTTTGCTTTATTGATCAGGGTGCGCATGACCTCCTTGGAACGACCTTGCATCGCCTCAAGAGACTCGATGTACTTCGCCATATCCTTGATGGGGCGGCGGGCAACGCCACTATCCATGGCCGCCTGGGCAACCGCAGGGGCAACGTGAAGCAGCACGCGTGGATCAAAAGGTTTGGGGATAATATAGTTGCGGCCAAACTGGATGTCTTCGCCGGCGTAAGCCTTGCGAACGGAGTCAGGGACATCCTGTTTTGCCAGGTCGGCCAGGGCTTTAACCGCAGCCAGTTTCATTTCCACATTAATAGCACTGGCGTGGACATCAAGAGCGCCGCGGAACAGGAAGGGGAAGCACAGCACGTTGTTGACCTGGTTGGAAAAGTCAGACCTTCCGGTACCAATGATGACATCATCGCGCACGGCTTTGGCTTCCGGCGGGGTGATTTCGGGATCGGGATTGGCCATAGCAAAAACAATGGGATTAGGTGCCATCGATTTGAGCATTTCCGGAGTTAGAGCGCCCTTAGAGGAAAGGCCAAAGAAAATATCAGCATTCTTTACGGCATCCGCAAGGGTGCGATCAGGAGTTTCTGCTGCCAGACGCTCCTTATATTCGTTCATTCCTTGGGTACGGCCTTTGTAAATAACACCTTTGGTGTCGCAGAGAATGACGTTGTTCTTGTCGATCCCCATGACAATGGCAAGGTTGGCGCAGGAAATGCCTGAGGCACCGGCACCGTTGACAACCATCTTGACGTCTTTAATGTCTTTGCCGACGATTTCCAAAGCATTGATCATCCCTGCTGAAGAAATAATCGCAGTACCGTGCTGATCATCATGGAAAACCGGAATGTCCATGAGTTCAATCAGTTTTTCCTCAATATAGAAGCATTCCGGCCCCTTGATGTCTTCAAGGTTGATGCCTCCAAACGTCGGTTCCAACAGTTTTACCGTGCGGATAATTTCATCGGGATCTTTTGAGTCGATTTCAATATCAAAAACATCGATGTCTGCAAAACTTTTAAACAGAACACCTTTGCCCTCCATAACCGGCTTGCCGGCCAGGGCGCCGATATCTCCCAGGCCAAGTACCGCAGTTCCGTTAGAAACAACTGCAACCAGATTTCCTTTGGCTGTATATTTATATGCATCTTCCGGATTTTTTTCTATTTCCAGACATGGTTCCGCTACCCCCGGGCTATAAGCCAGCGACAGATCCCGGCTGGTGGCACATGGTTTGGTGGTAATGACTTCGATTTTTCCTTTTCTACCGGTACTGTGATAATCAAGAGCATCTTGGCGCATTGACATGGATGTATTTCCTCCTGTAAGAGATTGTGAGGTTGACGTGAATAACCTGAAATTACCTCATGTGGATTGACTATACGCAACATTACTAAAAATAAAAAATTATAGTTTTACTAAATTCTTGTCAAGCTGAAAGGGAACAATCTGTTAAATATAAACTATTTGAGGCATTACGCAATGCTGGTGCCAAATTTACTGAAAATATAAAAAGTCAATATATCAGTTAGTTGTCTAAATATGTTCGATACATGGTAATTAATGTATTTATTGTTTTGCTTATTTTCATAACTTTAGGCGCTTTTTCGCCACATTATTTTTTGTAACTAGTCAGCTATGGCCTTGCGCAGGATGGGGGATCCTGTGACAAGTCGACATGGACGGCGACAGCAAGCGGCCAGGGATGACGAAAAGCGTCCCTTGACATAGGACCCCCTATCCGGTGCTGAACAGATACTATTTTTTTTAAAAAGGTATTTCTTGCGAAATTGGTGTCATTTCAGATATCCACATCATTTCCAACCTGCAAGGAAGACAATTGGCTACAGGTGAAAGGAAAAAGAACTTATGTTAGATATTTTCATGCGCGGTGGACCGCTGATGTATCCGATCCTTTTTTGTTCGATCATCGGCTGGGCAATTTTTATGGAGCGTTTTTTTGCTTATGTTCAGATCAGACGTGATCTGTTTCGCTTGTGCTCCAAGGTTACCGATCTCTTGAACGGTAGCCGCCCTGAAGATGCTTTGGAACTCTGTCAGCGGGGGAAATCGCCGCTGGCCCGGATCCTCGTGGTTATCCTTAAAAGTCGTGGTGCCTCACGTGCTCACCTTAAATCCCTGGCAGAAGAAGTGGGGGAGCGTGAGGCGGTATTTCTACAGCGTTATCTTGGCCTGCTCGCTACCATTGCTAATGTTTCCCCATTACTGGGGCTGCTGGGAACGGTTCTGGGGATGATTAACGCGTTTAATGTTATTGCGGCCGAAGGGGTAGGCACACCGGCAACTTTGGGTGGCGGCATTTCTGAAGCACTGATTACAACTGCCGCTGGACTCAGTGTGGCGGTACCGATGCTGCTGGTTCATCGTTATCTGTCCGCCCGCTCTGATCGTCTGACCCTTGAGCTGGAAGAAGCCTCTATGAAGATCGTCGATCAGGTCGAGGGGTAACATGGGATTTCGACGCAAGGTTAGCGAATCACCGCGGATCGATCTGACACCGATGATCGATGTTGTTTTTCTGTTGCTGATATTTTTCATGATTTCAACCACCTTCATTGAACGTCCGGGTGTGACTATCGACTTGCCTGAAGGGGGCAGCCAGCAGGTTACAGCAGATAAAAAGGAAGTCGAGGTCTATCTGACTGAAGAGGGGGATCTTTATCTGCAGCGTGAGGCGATTACTCTCTCAGCGTTAAATAGCTATCTGCTCAGTCTGGGGGTGGAAATAACAAAAGAAATGACCTTTTTGCTGATGGCTGACAAGTCCGCACGTCATGGGTGGGTCATTGAGGTAATGGAAATCGCCCGTCGTAACGGTTTTGTGCGCCTTGCCATTGCTACGGATAAAAAGGTCGATGAAACGACGATCAGGGAGTCGGAAAAGTGATTATTATTTAAATGGGCACTGTTCACACCAATTCAGATAATCATCACCTTTCAAGGCGTGAAAGCTGTCAATGCGCCGATGAAAGTAGTCGAGATCCACACAGATTTCAGCAATGTCCCGACCCGTGGCTGTAGCTATCCAGCCATTTTCGACGCAGTAGTTGTAAAAGGCTTTTACGCCCTTCAATATCGCCTCAAGTTCTTTCATGTTGGGTTCTAATGTGCGGTGAATGTACCAGTTGCCGGCAAAACCACGCACCTGCCTCGCGGTGATGTGAAAAATATTGGCACGCAACGTATCGATGACATAATCGCGCAGAAAGTAATCAGCGCCACCTGCCATGGACCCTGCTTCAAGGGAGGTACAATCATCACGCCCCAGCAGAGACTGATGGAAATTCTTTAATAGTGATTGACATAGTTGATCCACGCGGATTTCCTCATTAAGGTCGTTCATGAAAAAATTGTCCGGGAGGATGCTCTGTTCGACAGGTGTTGATGCTGGTTTCATCATTCTTCATTCCTGCTTGGTAAAGTTGACGAGATATTTTGTGACCTTTTACCTTGCCAGACACTTGCGGTCAAGGTCTGCATCTTGCCACCGACAATCCCTGATTTACACTGTCATCGTCCTTTGTTAGACTGTCGAGCTTATTTGTCGTCCCGAATCCTGTTAACAGAACTTGTCATTGGAAATTTGAATGTCAACAACCACCCCTTTGATGCGCCAATTTCTTGAAATTAAAGCCGACTATCAAGATGCTATCCTGTTTTTCCGGCTTGGCGATTTTTACGAAATGTTCATGGACGATGCCGTTGTCGCTGCAAAAATTTTAGGTATCACTTTGACCTCACGCAACAAAGGCAATGAGGATGCCGTACCACTGTGCGGCGTGCCCTATCACAGCAGCCAGGGATATATCGCCAAGCTGGTGGCGGCTGGACATAAGGTTGCTATTTGCGAGCAGGTAGAAGATCCGAAAACCGCTAAGGGTATCGTCAAGCGCGAGGTGGTTAAGGTGGTCACACCTGGATTGATCACCGATACAGACACCCTCGAACCCAAAGAAAATAATTATCTCCTGTCATTAGCCAGTGCCGGAAATGCGTTTGGTGTTGCTTGTGTTGATATTACTACCGGGTCTTTTCGTGCTACCCAGGTTGAAACTACCGCTCAGGTAGAGAGTGAAATCGGGTCTATCCGCCCTCGAGAAATTATTCTCTGTGAAGGGGAGAGTGGACAACAACTGCAGCAACAGCTTACTCATTTGGTTGAACCGCTTATGTGCAACCGTTTGCCGGAATGGATATTCACCGAAGACTATGCCAGGGAGCAGATCTGTTCATTCTATGCGGTGGCAAACCTGACCTCTTTTGGTTGTGAAGATTTGCCGGCTGCACGTCAAGCGGCTGCCGCCATACTCTATTATCTTCAACAGACACAGAAGGATCAACTCAAACATCTACAGCCCCTTGCCACCTACCATGTGCGGGACTCCATGGTGCTCGATGATGCTACACGGCGAAATCTTGAACTCACGGCCACTTTGCAGGACGGCAAAAAGAAGGGCTCGCTGCTTGGAGTTCTTGACCGCACGGTAACGGCGATGGGGGGGAGAACCCTGCGGCATTGGATCCATTATCCGTTGCTTGACCTTGATCAGATCACCAAACGGCAGGCGGCCATTTCTGAGCTGGTCGATAACAGTCTGCTACGCATGGATCTGCGGGAGGCCCTCGATGGAGTTTATGATCTCGAACGTCTGAACGGTAAACTTTCCATGGCCGGTGCCAATCCACGTGATCTGGTGGCATTGCGTGACTCTCTGGAACGGATACCGACAATTGCCGACCATCTTGCTGCATTTGCCGACCCCTATCTTACGGAGTTACAATCCCGCCTGGATTCGTTGCCTGATCTGAAAGATCTGCTGAATAAAGCAATCGTAGACGATCCTCCCTTTGTCCTGCGCGACGGAGGAATCATCAAGGGTCAATATAACGATGACCTTGACGAATTGCGAGTCATCAGTCGCGAAGGAAAAGGCTGGATCGCTGCGATGGAGACAAAGGAACGCGAGCGTACTGGAATTTCATCTTTGAAAATTAAATATAATCGCGTTTTTGGTTATTTTATCGAAGTAACCCACCGTCACCTGGAACGGATACCCGCTGACTATCAGCGCAAACAGACTCTAGTCAACGCCGAGCGTTACATTACGGCTGAGTTGAAGGATATTGAAGCCAAAGTCCTCGGTGCTGAAGAACGCATGGCTGAACTTGAATATAGCTTGTTTCAGGAAATTCGTCTTCATGCTGCCGCCCAATCGGCGCGAATCCAGCGTAGTGCTGATGCTCTGGCGATTGTCGACGTGCTGGTCTCCCTGGCAGACCTTTCTCATGAACGGCGCTACGTCTGCCCGCAGATGGATCATTCTGGAATAATTCGCATCGAGGGGGGGCGACATCCGGTCATCGAGGGAATGCCTCTTCAAGAATCTTTTGTGCCTAACGATGTCCTGCTTGATCATGAAGAAAATCAGCTATTGATCATTACCGGCCCGAATATGGCGGGAAAATCAACCTTTATGCGACAGGTTGCGTTGATTACCCTGATGGCCCAGATTGGCAGTCATGTGCCGGCTGACACGGTGCAAATCGGTGTGGTTGACCGGATCTTTACTCGGGTTGGAGCAAGTGATAATCTGACCAAAGGTGAATCAACCTTTATGGTTGAGATGAATGAAACGGCCAATATTCTGCGTCATGCGACTTCTCGCAGTCTGATAATTCTCGATGAGATCGGGCGTGGAACCTCAACCTACGATGGTGTCAGTATCGCCTGGGCGGTTGCTGAATATCTTCACGACAATGCTGATGTTGCTGCAAAAACCCTGTTCGCTACTCACTACCATGAGCTGACAGATCTGGCTTCCAGTTGTGAGCGGGTGAAAAACTTCAACGTTGTCGTTAAAGAATGGAACGACCAAATTATTTTTCTACGAAAAATTGTTGCTGGTAGCGCCAGTCGCTCTTACGGAATACAGGTTGGACGTCTCGCCGGGTTACCGGAGCCGGTAATCCGGCGTGCAAAAAGTATTTTGAAGGATCTGGAAAGTGGTGAGCGTGATCATCGAGACACCCATGGCTCAAAACAAGGGCATGAAACGCAGGCAAGTTTCCAGCTCTCCCTGTTTCAACAGGACGTACAACAGCAACTCCTTGAACGCCTGAAAGACGTTGACATCAGCCATCTAACCCCTTTGGCTGCGCTGAATATACTGGCCGAGATGAAAAAGTTGATTGAATGAAAATTACTCTGTTTCTTGCCATATTGCATCTGTTGCTGTTTTTTCCTGCGGCAAATCCCATCCCGGCGCAGGTGAAATCCTATACATCGCTGCGTCAGGATTATCAGCAGCTGATTACTTCAGCTCAGTTACAGCGTCAGCGTAGCAACTGGGAACGCTTAATCACAAGTTTTGACCGCTTTATTGCCCAGCGACCACGTGATGGCGCTATCGAAAACGCTTATTTTTTACGTGTCCGTACCTGGGATGGCCTGGCACAGGCGTCAGGCGCGCGCACGGATGCTGAAAAGGCTATCCATCTCTACCTTGATCTGGCTGACCGTTTTCCCGACAGTCGCTTTGCCGATGATGCCCTGTTTCATGCCGGCGAAGTTGCGCAACAGCGTCTGAGAGACCGTGATCGTGCTATTGAACTTTATCGACGGGTCGTCAATGACACTCCGGCAGGGGATATGGTCTCTGAAGCCCATAAAAAACTGGCTGGCTTGTCTGTAACTGCAAAGGCGGAGTCAGTAATTGCAAAAGTGACTGAACATGTCCACCACTCTATTGCCCAGTCCCCGCTTCTCGAATCAATCCGTTATTGGAGTGGCCCGGAATATACCCGTATTGTTTTTGATTTATCGTCACCTGTAGTGACTCATCCGAATCTCCTCAGAGGGGCTTCGCCACGCCTCTACTTTGACCTGGTTTACACTGACATTTCGCCTCAACTTCCTGATGAAATTGTCATCAATAACGGTCTTATTCAACGTATTCGTGCCAGTCGTTTCGATAGTCAGCGCTCTCGTGTTGTTCTGGATCTTGAGCATGAACTGGAATATAAAATCACCACTTTGGATAACCCCCATCGTCTGGTTGTCGATCTTCTGGGTGCCCCCAGTCGCGCAGCGCAAACTCAGATTGCGCGACCGCCAAGTTCGCCCCCGATAGCTGACGATTCCATTGCCGGCATTCTTGGTTCTACTACCGATCAGCAACCCGCCATGCGACTTAAACAACAATCGAATGGCGATGGTATCCGTCTGATCGTTATTGACCCCGGTCATGGCGGTCGGGATCCCGGGGCGATTGGATCCTCCGGTTCCATGGAAAAAGATGTCAATCTGGCATTGGCTAAAGCGACAGCAACCGCGCTCCGGCAACAGTTGGGAGTTAAGGTACTGCTAACCCGCGAAGATGATCGTTATCTGGGGCTACGCGAACGGACTGAATTCGCCAACAGAGTAGGCGCTGATCTGTTTATTTCACTCCATGCCAATGCAACGACCGGCAATCGCGCCTACGGTGTTGAAACCTATTTTCTCAATCTGTCTAAAACGGATGAAGCAGCTGAAGTTGCTGCACGTGAAAACGGGATGACATTACAGGACATCAGCAACCTGGAAGCGATTCTTTTCGATTTGATGGCCAATGCAAAAATCAATGAATCCAGTCGTTTGGCAGCGGAAGTTCAACAAGCGCTGGTCGCAGGGCTTTCGCCTCGCTATAGCAACATCCGTGACCTTGGGGTCAAACAGGGTCCCTTTCATGTTCTACTTGGTGCGGCCATGCCGTCGGCCCTTGTTGAGTCTGCATTTATTACCAATCCGCGAGAAGAAAAACGTCTAAAGTCTGCAGTTTATCAACGACATGTTGCCAATGCTATCGTTCAGGGCATAAAAAAATATGCTGCAGCGATGGGGCAGGTGGCGTGGAAATGATTTTTCAGACGACCCACATCAGTCATGATTTGATTCCGTTTAATGTGCCGTCCATTCATAAAAATTTCGAAACAGCGCGCCCCCAGGTTCTGGACGCTGCGCGCAAATATATCGATGAAAACATCGCCATACTTCAAAATAAATGTCTGGAAGGTGCAGCAAGCCGGTTAATTGTCAAGCAATTCTCTCATCTGTTTGATCATTTGAATCAGCATCTTTTCCGCATTGCTGTCACTGGATTTGATCACGCAGCGGTCGCCGATTGTGCCTTATTAGCTGTCGGTGGTTATGGGCGCGAAGAAATGAATCCGCGCTCTGATCTTGACCTGTTGTTCTATTATCTTCCTGAGGGAGAAGAACGTATCCGCGTTATTGCTGACCGGGTTTTATATCTGCTGTGGGATTTGAATCTGGATGTTGGCTACAGTATTCGATCATCATCGGATTGCATCGAACAGGCCCGTGATACGACGGTTCGAACTGCCCTTATGGATGTCCGCCTGGTCGCTGGAGAGCAACGTGTTTATCGGGACTTTGTTAACGATGTCGGTCTGGTACTACAAAGCCAGGACCCACAGGGTTTTATTAAAAGAAAGCTTGAAGAACGTGATGAACGCAAAAAAAAATATGGGTCATCCGTCTACCTGCTTGAACCTAATATCAAGGAAGGGGAGGGTGGCCTGCGTGAGCTGCAGGATGCGCTCTGGATTGCGCGGACAAAATACAAGGCCGATAGTCTGCACGAATTACTTACCCGCGGCATCGTTACCGAGCAGATGGTTGAGTCCTATGTAACTGCCCAGGATTATCTGTGGACGATCAGGAATTATCTACATTTATCCAGTCAGAGGAAATCTGAACAACTGTCCTTTGATGTTCAACAGCAGATTGCTGATTTTTTGGGCTACACTAACAAATCAACTGGTTCCGCCGTCGAGCAGTTCATGCAGGATTACTACGCCTACGCTAATATGAATGAATATCTGGCCTCCAAGATGATTGTTGAAGCAACGGTGTCGCGTAGCGTAGCGACGGGGGTTTTTAATTTTCTTGTAAGGCGTAACCTGGATGATGGTTTCTATTTATTGCGTGGAGAGTTGCGGGCTTCCAAAAACCTGACCCTGCTCCAACATCCTGAGTTGATGATGGTGGCTTTTGAACTGGCGCAAAAACATCAGGTTGATGTGTGTCTGGAATTAAAACAGTTGATTCGGGAAAATCTGCATCTGATCACCGACAAGGTGCGTCGTTCAAAACGCATTAACGATTCTTTCATGGCTATTCTGCGTGATGTGAAAGGGGCAGGGAAAACTCTTCACAAAATGCATCATCTGCAGTTTCTTAACGCCTTTATTCCTGAGTTCAAACACATCTACTGCAAAGTTCAGTTTGACCTCTACCACATCTATACCGTCGATGTTCATACGATCTTCGCTGTTGAAGAAGTAGAAAAACTTTGGAATGGCGATTATCGTGATGTTCAGCCGATACTGAGTCAACTGATTCATCAGATTGAAAAACCGGAATTGCTGTTACTGGCTATTTTATTTCATGACATTGGCAAGGGTAGCGGTAAAGACCATAGCGTACGTGGTGCAGAAATGGTCCCGCGCATCGCCAGAAGATTGAGACTGAATCGAGAAGACAGTCAGCGCATGCAATTTCTCGTCGCCCAGCATCTCAAAATGGCGCATATTTCACAGCGGCGTGACTTGCAGGATATGAAGATGATCGCTCAGTTTGCCGAATTGTTGCAGATGAGTGAAAACCTGCGAATGCTCTATCTGTTGACCTTTGCTGACATTAAGGCGGTTGGCCCCGATGTCTGGTCGGAGTGGAAGGGGACGTTGCTTCAGGAATTGTATGAAAAAACCTATGATGTTCTTGAGAAGAAAGACTTTTATCAGGAACAGCGCTCTGAAAAGGTGCGTAATCGCAAGCGCAAGATCCGTCAGGCACTACTTGGTGAATTTTCTGATAAACGCCTGGTCAAAGCTATTAACGGCCTGAACAACAGATATCTGCTCAATAATCGTTCCGCCGAGATCATCCCGCATTTGCGACTGGCGCTAAATCGGGGGCGTAAAGCGCTTGCCATGCAGGTTGAACACCAGGAGGATGCAAAATTTACCGAAGTCACTATTGCTACCATTGATTCTCCTGGTTTGTTTTCACAAATTGCCGGAGTTATGGCTGCGCACTCCATAAATATTCTTGGGGCACAGATTTACACCCGTAAAAACGGAGATGTTCTCGATGTTTTGCAGGTGAATAACGCTCAAGGTGAAGTTGTCAGCAAGCCGGACAAATGGTCCAAAGTTGAGGAAGACTTAACTGCAGTTCTGGAAGGGCGTGTCCTGGTTGAAGACCTTGTTGATAAACTTAAGATCCCGAGTTTTCATACCAAAAAATACCGGCAAGTCCCGCGTCCGAATCGGGTGGAATTTGATAATGAGGTCTCCGACAGTTACACCGTAGTTGATGTTTTCGCTACCGACAAAGTGGGCTTGTTATATCAGATTACTCGAACCCTGAAGGAACTCGGTCTGTATATTGCTGTTTCTAAAATCGCCACTAAAGTTGATCAGGCTGCTGATGTCTTTTATATCCATGACATATTTGGACAAAAAATTATTGATCCAGTCAAAATTGACACGATTCGCCAGACATTGCTGAGCCGTCTGGAATAAGAGGAAACAGCAACGATGGATGCTTACGTTGATCATTTTCTGAATTTTATCAGTGTCGAAAAAGGACTAGCAGCCAACACCATTTCAGCTTATGCGCGTGATCTCGCCGCTTACAGTGATTATCTTAAGCGGTATGAACATATTGTAGAACCTCAATATGTCGACTCGTTGCTGATTGTGCGATTCCTTACTCACTTGCGTGAGCAGGGGCTGGCACCTCGCAGTCGCGCTCGCGTTTTAAGCACCATGCGTCATTATCATCGGTTTTTAGTGCGCGAGGGGCACACGAAGGTAGATCCAACCACTCGAATTGATGCGCCACGAACCAGATCTAAATTACCGCATCTGCTGAGTAAATCTGAAGTAGAAGCGCTGCTGGAAGCTCCCCGTGGTGACACCCATGTTGCTCGTCGTGATCAAGCCATGCTGGAAGTCCTCTATGCCACCGGTATGCGTGTCAGTGAACTGATCAGTTTACGTCTTGCTGATATTAAGCTCGATATCGGCTGTTTAAATGTTATGGGTAAAGGCTCAAAACAGCGATTAATTCCTTTAGGTGAAGTTGCCCTTGAATTTCTCAGCGATTATTTGCAAAATGTCAGGCCGCTCATGACGAAAAGCCAATCGCGTCAGGAGGTTTTTTTAAATATCCGTGGTGGCAAACTCAGTCGCCAGGGGTTCTGGAAAAAACTCAATGGGTATGCCCTTTGCGCGGGGATTAACAAAACCGTCTATCCGCATTTATTGCGACACTCTTTTGCTACCCATCTGCTTGAAAACGGTGCAGATTTACGTGCGGTTCAGTCGATGCTTGGTCATGCGGATGTGTCAACAACCCAAATTTACACCCATGTCATCCAGGAACGCCTTAAGCAGGTTCATCAACAGTTTCACCCACGAGGTTGACTAAAGGACAGGATTCATTATGAAACACATTATTCTTCTCGGCGATGGTATGTCCGATGAACCTATGGAAGAACTTAACGGAAAAACACCCCTTGAGGCTGCTCACACCCCTTACATGGACGACCTGTGCCGCAGAGGGCATGTTGGTCTGGCAGCGACCGTTCCCGATGGCTATCCCCCTGGTAGTGATGTTGCTAATCTGTCGGTGTTCGGCTACAACCCGGCAGATTGCTACTCAGGACGATCTCCACTGGAAGCTGCCAGCATGGGTGTTGGGCTGGAGCCTGAAGACGTGGCGTTTCGTCTGAACTTTGTCTGGCTTGAAGCTCATTTTGGCAAGATCTACATGGGAGATTTTTCTGCCGGCCACATAAGCACTGAAGAGGCCACTGAACTGATTCAGTGTCTGCATAGCGAACTGGGCGGTGATGAATTTCACTTCTACCCAGGGGTTTCCTACCGTCATCTGATGGTCTGGAAGAATGGCAAAGATCAACTCATGTTCACTCCGCCTCATGATATCTCGACCCAGAGCATTGAAGATCATCTGCCCCAGGGTGACGGCGCAGCAATACTTCATGACCTGATGAATTCTGCTCAGATGCTTCTGCTTGATCATCCGGTCAATAATCGCCGGGTAGCACATCGACAACTACCGGCAAACTCCATCTGGCTGTGGGGGCACGGTCGTCGTCCCGTAATGGAAACTTATCAGCAACGTTATGGATTGACCGGTGCCGTCATTTCTGCAGTCGATCTGATCCGTGGTATCGGTGTTAACGCCGGTCTTGATATTATTTATGTGCCGGGAGCCACCGGCTACATCGACACTAATTATCGCGGTAAAGCAGAATATGCCATTGACGCACTGAAAAGCCGCGATTTCGTTTACCTTCACGTGGAAGCTCCGGATGAGGCTGCCCACGGCGGTTTATTGAAAGAAAAAATCGAAGCGATTGAAAACTTCGACCGCGAAGTGGTCGGCACCATCATGAATGGACTCGACCAAATCGGTGACTGCCGTATCCTGGTGACTCCTGATCATCCGACTCCTGTCGCCAAACGCACCCACACCCGTGACCCTGTTCCTTTTGTGCTCTTTGACTCGCGCTGCGATTTTGCCTCTTCGGCATTAGCCTATTCAGAGAAAGAGGCAGCTAAAACCGGCTACAGAGTAGTGGGGCACAAGCTAATGAACCTGCTGCTTGAACGTTGTTAGCGATGAATTTGCCCGCTATGTATTTTGTTCGACTCGAGCGCCAGAACAAAGCTCAGCACGTTGGGCGGCTGGCTGAAATGTACTTTAACCGTGGTCAGCGTATTTTAATAGTCGTTGCCAATGAAGAGATGGCCACATCCCTTGATCGCTATTTGTGGACTTTTAAAAAAGAATCTTTTTTGCCCCACGTGATACACCAGGATAGCAACGAACCTTGTGATGACATCATCCTGATTTCAACTGTGGAGCATAACCACAATAAGGCGGATGTGCTCATCTGTGTTTCACCCTGCTCACCATCCTTTTTAAAAGAATTTCAGTTCATTTATGACTTCGCTGAAACCTACGATGCGCAGTTGGCAGATGCGGCGCGAGAGCGGTTTCGACTTTACCGTCAGCATGGATTTGAACCACAGATGGAATCTGTTTCGCGGAGCGATTGAACTTTAAAGATGACAACAGATCAGCAACAACAATCAAACCGCCCGGCAATTGTACTGGTCGAACCTCAAGGGGCCGGCAATATTGGCTCCGTCTGTCGCGCCATGTACAACTATGGTGCAACAGATCTGCGCCTGGTCAACCCCCAGGTTGATCATCTTGGACGTGAAGCCCGCAATATGGCCGTCAAGGCCGCTGACCTGCTTGAGCAGGCGACGATCTACTCCTCTTTGCCGGACGCCCTTGCTGACTGCACCTTAAGTATCGGCACAACCCGTCGTTTTGGACGCTACCGTGAGGGAATGCTCCACCCTGATGAAGCCGCCAATCTGATTCTCAATATCGATTCTGCAAGTATCAGCTCCTTGGTTTTTGGACGCGAGGACAAAGGACTCTTTACCTCGGAGCTGGATCTGTGCCAGCACTTTGTTACTATTCCGACAGATGCACGTCTGCCGTCGATGAATCTGTCACAAGCAGTAGTGGTCTGCCTTTACGAAGTTTATAAGAAGGCTGGGGAGATCGCCGGGCAGCCACACGGACGCAAAAAACTGGCTGACAACCAGCAACTCGAAGCCCTTTACCAGCACATGACGGAATCACTGCTACATATCGACTATCTCAATCCACAGAACCCAGATCACATCATGCGTACCTATCGCCGTATTCTTGGTCGTGCAGGTCTCAATGATCGTGACGTCAGAATCCTGCGTGGCATGTTCAATCAGATCGATATCGCTTGTAACAGAAAGACGGGAAGGCGGGGGACAAAGGCTTGAATCCATTTTAACAGTTTTTTTCTTGCCTTTGTGTTTTTGGCATGTTAGAAAGGGCAAGTTTTACGGTGATTTTGTAAAGTGAGCTTCGCGGCTCGCTTTTTTTTATGTCTAAAAGGTAGATGATGGACCTGATTGGAAAAGTTGAAATTCTGGTGTCGCCGCTGTTCGAGGAACTGAATCTTGAACTGGTTGATATTGAGTATCGGCGTGAACCACAGGGCTGGGTATTACGTTTCTTCCTGGATAAAGAAGGGGGCATTACCCTTGATGACTGTGCTGCTGCCAGTCGTCAGATCAGTTCTTTACTGGACGTCGAAGATGTTATTCCAACGGCTTACAATCTTGAGGTGTCTTCGCCTGGCCTTGAGCGACCACTTAAAAAACGCGCTGACTTTGAACGTTTTATCAATCATATGGCTAAAATAAAAACAATTGACGCAATGGATGTTGATGGTTCCGGCAAAAGCCGAAAAACCATCAGTGGCAGGATCTGCGCACTCGAACAGGATGATATTGTCTTTGCACTACAGGATTCTCAGGCCGAGGTTCGAATTTCACTTTCCAATATTGATGCGGCACATCTTGTGCTTGAATTTTAAACTTTTGCTGATGTCTTTTGCATCTGCATCAAACTTAAAAGGGGTATTGCAAGATGGTGGGTAACCTTAATCACATCATCGATCAGGTTGTTAAAGATAAAGGAATCGATCGCGATGTGCTGATCGATGCGCTGGAATCTGCAGTTTTGTCAGCTGCCAACAAGAAGTTCAGAAACACCCGTGATCTGGAAGCACATTTCAATCCTGAAATTGGCGAAGTTGAAGTGTTTGAGTTTGTTACGGTTGTTGATGAGGTCGTCGACTCGTATAAAGAAATTGATATCAATGAAGCTCGGGAAATTGATCCGGAAGCTGAGGCAGGTGATTCACTCGGTATGATGATGGAAGCCGGTTCCTTCAGTCGCATTGCTGCCCAGACAGCAAAACAAGTTATTATTCAGAAAGTACGCGAGGCTGAACGTGAAGGGATATTCAATGAGTTCAGTGATCGTGTCGGTGAAGTTGTTAATGGCATTGTTCGTCGCTACGAGCGTGGTGATTTGATTGTTGATCTGGGGCGCGCTGAGGCGTTGTTGCCAGGTCGCGAGCAGGTACCGCGGGAGAACTACCGTCAATCTGATCGTGTCCGTGCTTATATTTCTGAGGTAAAATTATCGGCCAAAGGCCCCCAGATTATATTATCCCGTACACATCCGGGTCTCCTGATTTCCCTGTTTACCTCAGAAGTTCCTGAAATTGCTGAAGGTATCGTCGAAATCAAGGCCGCTGTCCGTGAACCTGGAAGCCGTGCGAAAATGGCGGTTCTGTCCCATGATGTCGATGTTGATCCGGTCGGAGCCTGTGTCGGTATGCGTGGTTCACGGGTACAGAACGTGGTGACGGAATTACGTGGCGAGCGTATTGATATTATCCCCTGGACTCATGACCCTGCACGCTTTGCCTGTGCAGCTCTGGCCCCTGCTGAAGTGTCTCGCGTTTACATTGACGACGAAGATCAGTCGATGGAAATTATCGTGCCTGACGATCAACTTTCGCTGGCTATCGGCAAAAAGGGGCAAAATGTCAGATTGGCCGCCAAGCTCATTGGCTGGAAAATCGATATCAAAAGTGAATCGCGTGCGCAGGAGGAGGAACAAGACGAAGAACCGGTTTCCTCTGAACGTCAGGCAGCCGAGGATTTGTTTGCACCCAGTAACAAAGATGAAACGACCGATGTGGCAGATGCCTCTGAAGTAGTGGACGCTGAAGCACCACCGGAATTGCCTGCAGCTGATTCGGATACGGATGAGGTGTAATCTACAGTAATGGCCACGACTCAGCCACAGCGTACATGTGTCTCCTGTCGCACGGTAGCCGACAAGAGCCAACTCCTGCGTTTTGTTCTTGCTCCGGACGGTCAGGTTGTGGTGGATTATCGGCAACAACTGCCAGGTCGTGGACTATATACATGCCTTACCCTCCAGTGTCTGGCTCAGGCAGCTAAACGAAACAGTTTTCGTCGAGTTTTTGGGGCAGAGATGCAACCAATCAAGCTGGATGAACTTAAGGTTCAAATGCAACAAGCAATTTTTTTGCGTATTAAAGGGCTGATTCTGATGTCGCGCAAAGCAGGGCAGTTAATTGCAGGCAGCAATATGGTACTGGATGCGCTCAAAGGTTCAGCCCCCCCTGTTGTGGTTGTGATGGCCTCAGATATCGCCGATAATATGAAGCAGAAAATTGAACATTCGGCAAAACGACCACAGGTTGTTTGCACACAGTTGTTTGACAAGGTGTCACTCGGGCAGATGTTGGGTAAAGAAGAGCGCAGTGTGGTTGCCATCCAGGATGGTTCTCTGGCATCAATGCTCAATAGTGAATTGCACAGGTATGAATTGGTAAGGGAGAATTGATGGTCAAGGTCAGAGTTTACGAACTTGCAAAAAAAATAGGCATTGAAAACAAAGATCTACTGACAAAGCTTGCTGAAGCCGGCGTCGATGTTGCGTCTCATGCCAGTTCCTTGAGTGATGAGGATATGCACAAATTCGAAACCTTCAACAATCCTACACAGGGACCAGTTGAAGAAGAACGGATTAAGCCAGGACTGATCCGCCGTCGGCGTACTGTTGTCGCTCAAGAGCCTGAAGAGGTTTCAGCGGCAGAGCCGGAAACAGCACCAGACTCATCTGAACAACCACCTGTTGCCGTAGAATCTTTATCTCCTGAGAAGCCAGTGGTAGCAACAGCGCAACCTGTTGCAGGCAAAGATGGTACAAAGTCTGTTGAAGAGCCGACTATTGAGCCTTCTGCTCATTCTAAAACCACAGTGGTTACGCAAAAAGATGGAAAACCTGTCGGTGTTGCAGTGGATGCCGCGCCACCAGAAAAAACCGAGGAGTTGACTTCTGAAGCACATCAGGAGGCGGCTATTGATGCGCCACCTGAACCTGCTAAACGAACTGACATCCTGCATGCTACTGAGGATCGTGCTAAAATTCTCGGTCGTGTCGAATTGCCGCGCAGAGTGCCCGCCGGCCAACGTCGGCCTGATCAACAGGAGCGTCCTGCGCGACCGGCACGTCCAGCACGACCGGGTGCACCGCCGGCACGTCCTGGATCCCCTGCGCGACCAGGCGCACCGCCGGCACGTCCTAGCGTTCCAGCGCCTGCTAAAGGTCGTGTTCGTGCCGATTTAACGACACCTTTACCGGTCGATCAGCCGTTACCCGAAAAAGAAGGCAGGAATAACAAAAAACGTAAAAAAGGTCGCCGCAACGATAATGAGTTTGAACAAACAGAAGGTCAGGTGTCGCGCCGCGGTCGTCGGGTAGAGGTCTTTGAGCCAGGTCGGGCGGGGCAAAAGAAAAAACGCGGCAGCAAAGGTGCAAAGACAACCAGGCATACCGAAGTCACTGTCAGTAAAGCCATTAAACGAATTATCAAAATCAGTGATTCAATTACTGTCGGTGAATTGGCTAAGCGGATGGGGGTCAAAGCCAAAGAATTGATTGCCGAACTGATGCGCCAGGGTTCAATGGTGACGATTAACCACCCTCTTGATTATGAATCAGCAGCCATTCTTGCTTCAGAATTTAATTATGAAGTTGAAAATATTGCTTTTGATGAAGAAACAATCCTGGACGTTGCATTGCCGAAAGAAAAGGAGAGTACCAGTGCTGAGTTGCTGACTCGTCCTCCTGTTGTTACTATTATGGGGCACGTCGATCATGGCAAAACCAGTCTGCTTGACGCCATTCGTGAAGCTAATGTAACGGAAGGGGAGGCGGGTGGTATCACTCAACATATTGGTGCTTACGACGTCAATCTTGATGGCCGCAAGATTACTTTTCTCGACACCCCGGGACACGAAGCTTTTACCGCAATGCGCGCACGGGGTGCCGGTGTTACTGACATCGTTATTCTGGTTGTTGCCGCTGATGACGGCGTCATGCCGCAAACCAAAGAAGCGATCAACCACGCCAAGGCCGCCGGTGTTCCGATCATCATCGCGGTCAACAAGATAGATAAGCCCGAAGCGAATCCAGAAAGAATCAAGCAGGATCTGACTGAATTTGAATTAGTACCTGAAGAGTGGGGTGGCGAAACTATTTTTGTCGAAGTCTCCGCAAAAATGAAACTGAATCTTGAGACCCTGCTTGAGATGGTTCTGCTGCAGGCCGAAGTCCTTGAACTGCAGTCGAGTCCCAGCAAGCGAGCTAAAGGGTCAATTGTTGAAGCCCGGCTTGATAAGGGGCGCGGTCCTGTAGCCACAGTACTCGTTCAGGATGGTACGTTGAAGATTGGCGATTCCATTGTAGCAGGGTTACATTTTGGTCGGGTACGCTCGATGACGGCAGCTAATGGCAGTCCGGTAAAAGAAGCCGGCCCGTCATTTCCGGTTGAGGTTACAGGTCTTGGCGGTGTCCCTGATGCGGGCGATACTTTTCATGCTGTTGAATCGGAAAAATCTGCCAAAGAGGTCTCACAGCATCGTCAATCTAAACAGCGTGAGCTGGATCTTGCCAAGAGCAGTAAAGCCTCCCTTGAACAATTGTTTGCCCGGATGCAGGAAGGGGCGATTGAAGAGTTGGCAGTGATTATTAAAGCCGATGTTCAAGGTTCTGTTGAGGCTGTACGTGATGCTCTTGAAAAACTTGCTACGGCCAACTGTCGCCTCAATGTTATCCATACCGGTGTTGGGGGCATATCAGAAAGCGATGTTACCCTGGCAACAGCGTCCAACGCTATTGTTCTCGGGTTCAATGTTCGTCCTGAAACCAAAGCAAGAACCCTTGCCGACAGCGAAAAGGTCGATATTCGCCTGTACAGTGTTATTTACGATGCTGTTAATGACGTGCGTGATGCGATGGAAGGGCTGTTAGCTCCAACTCTGAAGGAAAAGCATCTTGGTCGGATTGAGGTTCGTGATACCTTCCATGTCTCGCGTGTCGGTACCATTGCCGGCTGTTACGTCATTGATGGCAAGATAATCCGTAACTCCAAGGTGCGCCTGATCCGCGATAACGTCGTTGTCTGGGAAGGCAAACTCAGTTCTTTAAAACGCTTCAAGGATGACGTTAAAGAAGTACTTACCGGTTATGAGTGTGGTATCGGTCTGGAAAATTATAACGATCTCAAGGTTGGTGACGTGATTGAAACCTTTGAAATTGAAGAGGTGAAAACATCTCTTTAACAACACGGGGCGCTCATGATTGTTGGTGCTGCGCGTTTTGACCTCCGTTTACATGGAGTGCAGTCGTTGAAGCAGAAACGCTCAGTCATTCGACGTCTGTTGAATCAGCTGCGAACGTCCTGTCCGGTATCTGTGGCTGAGGTCGGCCATGCCGACCTGCTACAACGGTCGATTGTCGGTGCTTGCATTGTTTCAACCAGTGAAGCGTTGATTGATTCCGTATTCCGTCAACTTGAATCAATAATTGAAACATCCGGGTCGGTCGAGATGATCGATGCTGAAACTGAACATATCCACTACGGAGACCAATTACATTGAGCAGTTTTCGCCCTGAGCGCGTTGGCGAGCAGATCCTCAAAGAAACAAGCATGCTGCTGCTGGAACGCATCAAAGACCCGCGCGTTGCCACAGTGACTCTCACCGGGGTCAAGGTATCCCGTGATATAAGCCTCGCAAGAATTTACTTCACCTTGTCTGATATTGATGATCGTAAGGCAGCAGAAACCGGGCTTAAAAGCGCCGCCCCCTTCATTCGCCGCGAACTGAGCCAGATCATGAGACTGCGCTTCATGCCGGAAATCAGATTCCAATTTGATGAATCCGTCAGCAAGGGGCAACGTATTGACGAACTATTACGCCAGGTACAGGGTGATCTGCATGATTCTGAATGACATTATCGCAATAATAAAAAAATCACAGTGCTTTCTGGTTGCTTCCCATGAAAGCCCTGATGGTGATGCCATCGGCTCAACTCTGGGCTTAACCCTTGCCCTGAGAAAAATGGGGAAGGATGTTGTTTCTTTTAATGTCGACGGAGTTCCAACTAACCTGGCGTTTGTCCCTGGTGCCCAATCTATTCGCACCAGCCTGGGCGATAATGAGAGGTTCGATGTCGGCTTTCTCCTTGATGCCGGCGAGTTGAAACGTGCCGGCATTCCCATGCAACAGCACTGTGATCTGTTAATCAATATAGATCACCATCCCTACTCTGATTTTGGCGATCTTTGCTATCTTGATACGGGTGCCAGTGCGACGGCGGTATTGATTTATCGCCTGCTTGATGCTTGTCATTTTCCTCTTGATATTGAGGTTGCTAAAGCCTTGTATGTTGGTATTCTTGATGATACCGGCTCGTTTCGTTATTCCAGTGCTAACCGGGAAGCATTCCAACTGGCTGGCACCCTTGTCGATTGTGGTGTAGACCCCTGGCAGATCGCCAGTAGTCTATATGAAAGTTTTCCAAGTACCCGTATGCGCTTGCTGGGTCTGGTTTTAAACACTCTTGATATTTCTTCTTGTGGTCGTTATGCGTCGGTCTCGCTGCTTCATGAATTTCTGGCACAATCGGGAGCGACACCGGAAGAATCAGATGGCTTTGTAAATTATGCCCGGGCTGTTAATGGGGTAGAAGTTGCTTTATTTATTAAAGAGCAGGCTGATGGGATTTATCAGATCAGTTTTCGCTCGCGCGGGAATATTGATGTCGGTAGCCTGGCCCGCCGGCTTGGTGGCGGTGGCCATCACAATGCTGCTGGAGCACGCATTCCTGCGGTTTCTCTTGATGCTGCCCGAACCGAACTCTACCGCCATCTTGATATATTATTGAACTGATCTTCTGTGCACGGAATTCTCCTTATTAATAAACCGGAAGGGTTGACTTCTTTTGATGTGGTACGTCAAGTCAGGAGAATATTTTCAACCCGTAAGGTTGGCCATGCCGGAACCCTCGATCCTTTAGCAACGGGAGTTCTGGTTGTTGCTGTAGGTGATGCAACCAAAATACTTCAGTTTTTATTTGTTGACGATAAAAGCTATCGCACCACTCTTAAGCTTGGCATCACAACAGACACCTTTGATGCGCAAGGTCAGATGCTGACAGAAAAGCCGGTTCTGCCGCTCGATATTGACTCTATTGATCACTTCTGTGCAGCGTTTCGTGGATCTATCAAGCAACAGCCTCCTATGTTTTCTGCACTGAAGCGTGATGGTATCCCACTCTATAAGCTGGCCCGTCAAGGAATGGAGGTTGAACGGGAAAGCCGCATAGTCTCTATAAAACGTCTCGACGTTATGGCCTTTGATACCCCTTTTGTCACCATCGAGGTAGATTGCTCAAAGGGCACTTATATCCGTTCATTGGTCCATGACTTAGGAGAAATGATCGGTTGTGGCGCGCATCTGACTGCTCTGCATCGTTTACGTAGCGGTCGCTTTACGGTTGATCAGTGTTGTTGCCTTGATGATCTGAAGCAGATGAAAAACCCCTCAGAAGCCTTGTTGAACTATAGTGATGCACTGGCAGATTTTCCTTGTGCTGAACTGGACGAGTCCGCTCTAAAGGCACTGTCATTCGGTATCCCGCCACAAGAATCACAATGTCGTCTGGTCAACCCTTTAACTGATGGACAGAGGGTGCGACTGCTTGGCTATAACAGGTTGGTTGCTGTTGCTGATTATCAACCATTACGTCATACAGAAAAACGTGGTGATTTCCGTTTGATACGGGTTTTTCAGGATCAGCTTGTCGGAGATTAATCTTTACATCGACAGTTTAACTATGGTAGATCTTCAAGGTCTTAGGGATGTTTTTAACAGCCACGCCACTGGCTTAATGATTGACAATAAAAAAGGAGATAGCAGTGCTCGGCACAGAACGTAAACAAGAAATCATCAATCAGTACAAACGCCATGAGGGTGACACCGGCTCACCTGAAGTACAGGTCGCTCTTCTGACAGAGCGGATCACATACCTGACTGACCATTTCAAAACCCACAAAAAAGATCACCACTCCCGTCGTGGTCTACTCAAGATGGTTGGTCAGCGCCGTCGTCTGCTCAGTTACCTGGTCGCCCAGGATGTCGAACGCTATCGAGCCCTGATCAAATCTCTCGGCTTGCGTCGCTAAAAAGAAGCGGCATACCTGATACCAGGTATGCCGCTTCAATCTGTTTGTTTTTGTCGTGGAGGTTGTCCG
The DNA here is from genome assembly GCA_018399135.1 of Deltaproteobacteria bacterium. Taxonomy (GTDB): domain Bacteria; phylum Desulfobacterota; class Desulfuromonadia; order Desulfuromonadales; family Geopsychrobacteraceae; genus Pelovirga. The sequence goes on from JAGYPB010000021.1 coordinate 42,970, forward strand.
GAGAGAGTATCCGACCTTAATTCGGTTGCTGTCTCAGGCCATCCTCCTTTTCGCATAACCACATAAAGTGCCGTCAGGTTACTGCCGGTCGGTGCTAACAAGGAGTTTTTATATGGCTTTTCATAAAGTAGAAGTAAATTTCAATGGTCAACCTCTGACTATTGAAACAGGAAAAATGGCGCGTCAGGCTCATGGTGCAGTTATTGTTACCTATGGCGAGACCAAAGTTCTCTGTACTGTTGTCTCAGGCCACAGTATTCGCCCCGGTCAGGATTTTTTCCCTCTGACCGTCAACTATTCTGAAAAATTTTACGCCAGTGGACGTATTCCAGGTTCATTCTTTCGCCGTGAACGTGGCTCAAGTGAGCGTGAGACCCTGATTTGTCGTCTGATCGATCGTCCCATGCGCCCGCTGTTTCCCAAAGGCTACCTGTACGAAACCCAGATCATGCCGACAGTTATTTCAGCGGACCTGATTAATGATCCTGATACCTTGGCCATGGTTGCTGCTTCAGCAGCGGTTGAAGTGTCGGATATCCCCTTTGCCGGCCCGATTGCGGCAGTGCGTGTTGGTCGCGTTGAAGGTGAATTTATTGCTAACCCGACCCTGGAGCAAATGCAAGTCAGTGACGTAGAACTGGTTGTCGCCGGTTCTCGCGATGCGGTGATGATGGTGGAAGGGGAGTCAAAATTTCTTTCTGAGCAGGAAGTCCTTGATGCGATCTTCTTTGGTCACAATGCTCTGCAGCCACTGATAAATCTACAATTGGAGCTCGCTAAGCTGGTAGGTAAGGAAAAGCGCCAATTTGTTGTCGCTGAAAAAGATCCAGAGCTGGTTGACAAGGTGAAGAACCTGGCTGAGCCACGTATCGTTGAGGCCGTTGCTATTCGTAGTAAGCAGGAGCGCTATGCAGCTCTTGGTGGCATCCGTAATGATGTTAAAGAGCAGCTTGCCGGTGAATTTGAAGGACGCGAGGACGAAATTTCTGCTGCCCTTGGTTCCTTGGAAAAAACCGTTGTACGCCGCAGCGTCACTAAAGAGCGCGTACGTATCGATGGTCGCGGGATGAGTGATATTCGCCCGATCAGTTGTGAAGTTGGTATTCTGCCGCGCGCACATGGTAGCGCCTTGTTTACCCGCGGTGAAACACAGGCACTGGTTACAGCGACTCTCGGCACTTCATCTGATGAACAACGTATGGACAATGTTCAGGGAATGGAATTCAAGAAGTTCATGCTTCACTATAACTTCCCGCCATTTTGTGTTGGTGAAACCAGCATGCGCCTTTTCCCCGGTCGGCGTGAAATCGGCCATGGCATGCTTGCTGAACGCAGTGCTGTCCAGATTTTACCCGAGCATGAAAAATTCCCCTACACCATGCGGATTGTATCTGAGGTACTTGAGTCAAACGGCTCATCATCCATGGCATCGGTCTGTGGCGCATCTATGGCGCTGATGGATGCCGGAGTTCCGGTTTCAGAGCCGATTGCTGGAATCGCCATGGGTCTGATCAAGGAAGGGGACGACATCGCGGTCCTTTCTGATATCCTCGGTGATGAAGATCATTTGGGCGATATGGATTTTAAAGTCACCGGTTCTGCCCGTGGCATTACTGCATTGCAGATGGATATCAAGATTTCCGGTGTGACCAAGGAAATCATGCAGCAAGCCCTTGAGCAAGCCAAGGCCGGTCGTATTCATATTCTTGAAGAAATGGCTAAAGCGATCTCCGCACCACACACTGAACTATCTAAATATGCCCCACAGATCACCAGCATCCGCGTCAAGCAGGATCAGGTCAGAACTGTAATCGGCTCCGGTGGTAAAAATATTCGTGGCATTATTGAAGTGACAGGGTGCTCCATTGATATTCAGGATGATGGCACAATCAATATTGCTTCAGCTGACGGTGCAGCGGCTAAACTGGCGATCAAAATGATTCGTGACCTGACTCAAGAAGCGGAAGTTGATAAGCTGTACATGGGTACCGTCAAAAAAATTATGGAATTTGGTGCCTTTGTTGAAATCTTCCCAGGCACCGATGGCCTGATTCATGTGTCGGAACTCGCCAACGAGCGCGTGCGCAATGTTACCGACGTGATTAAAGAAGGCGACCAGGTTCTGGTTAAGTGTATTGGTGTCGATCGTCAAGGAAAAATCAAGCTTTCACGCAAAGCGGCCCTCGGATCTGAAATGCCGGAAGAAGGCTAATCTGCGTTTGCAGCAGCAATAACGATCATCAACAACGATGGCCGCAGAAGATATCTCTCTTTTTGCGGCCATCGTTTATTCAAGGTTCTCATAATGATTACTCCGGTTATTGAAATTAAAAAAATAAAATCCAATGCCTCATTGCCCTGCTATATGACCAGTCTGTCTGCCGGTATGGATATTTGCGCCGAACCCGATGAACCAATTTTGCTGGCCCCCGGAGATCGTTGTCTGGTGCCAACGGGAATTGCTATGGCTATTCCTCGAGGGTTTGAAGTTCAGGTGCGCCCACGATCAGGTCTGGCGATCAATCACGGGATAACACTGGTCAACACGCCAGGAACAATCGATGCTGATTATCGCGGTGAAATCAAGATCATCATGATTAATCACGGCAAAGATGTTTTTCCAATTAAAGCGGGAGATCGTATCGCTCAACTGGTAGTTGCACCAGTTGTCCAAGCGGACATGTTGGAAGTTGCTGATCTGGATTCAACCGAACGTGGATCTGGAGGATTTGGCCATACCGGTATTCATCGAACAAACGGATGAACAGATGAACAAACAGTCAGAACCGGATACTTTGTTGGAGTTTCCTTGCCATTACCAGTTCAAGGCTATTGGTCAGGGTAGCGAAGATTTCTACCGCGCTGTCGTTGATGCAATTATAAAACATGCTCCAGTGCCTAAAGAAGCTGTTCGCAGTCAGCCGAGCCGTCATGGTTCGTATCAATCTGTATCAGTTGTATTGACTGTTTACAGTGCTGCACAATTGACTGATATCTATACAGAGCTGAAAAAGGTTGCCGGTCTGAAGATGTTATTATAAGCCTAAGGAGCATGCTATGTATTTGTCAATTAATCCGGAAAACCCACAGCCCCGGTTGATTTCCCAGGTTGTTGAATGTCTACAGCAGGGCGGGGTTATTATTTATCCGACTGATACCACCTATGGCATCGGCTGTGAAATATTCAACCGCAAGGCTGTCAAAAAAATTTTTCAGATTAAACAGCGCGACAGTCGCAAACCTTTCTCTTTTATTTGTAAGGACCTGGCTGAAATTTCCAATTACGCCCAGGTCAGCAATTTTGCATTTAAAGTCATGAAACGTCACCTTCCCGGACCTTATACCTTTGTTCTTGAGGC
>JAGYPB010000022.1 GCA_018399135.1 Deltaproteobacteria bacterium
CGGGTGAAAAATCGCATGAGATTTGGCATGGAAAAAGCGCCATCCTGTGATGAAATCATCTGCAACGATAGATAGTTGATTGGTATCTGTTCAGCACAGGATCCCCGATCCTGCGCAAGGACGACAGCTGAATAGTTACGTTGATTGTTGTTAACGTTTAAGTGGTTGATTTTGCATACATAAATAATCAATTTATTGTATAGTGTCTTGCACTAAAAGGGGCATCCACCCTCATCTTTCCGGCAACATGATGCGATCCATAAAAGCCGCCATCGGACACCGGAAATAGCGGGCCGACTGAGTTGGAGCCGTTTCAGCTGATTGCTGAGTATTTCGGGTTAGCCGGGATCGAATTTTAAGAAAACAATCAGGAGAAGAAACAATGAACATTCAGGCCGGATTCATGGTGTTCCGTCACGGAAAACTGGGTACCAAGCCACGGCGTATCCACGCCACAATTGGAGAAGCCTACAAAGAGGCTTCTCGTTTGGCTCTGAAGTCAGCTAATGAGGGTTCAGCTGATGCTTTTCTGGTGGTGGAAGTTGTTGGGGGTGCGCATATTGTCAACGGCAAAGTGGAACCCTTAGTTGCCGTTGCACCGGAATAAGATACCGTGTGACCCTCATCACCAGCAACCTGCACGGCAGGAGAAAGATCGGATATGAAAAGGATTCTGATTCTGTACATGAGTCGAGGAGGACACACGGCTCGCATCGCCCGGACTCTCATGGAGAGCATACTGGATGCGGGGGGTTCCTGCGACATGATGGACCTTGCTGAAGCCACTCATGAAGGAGTTGAGTGGGATCGGTATGTTGCCGTGGTTATCGGAGCTCCGGTGTTATACGGTACTTATCACAAATCAGTGTTCAATTTTATCCGAACCCATCAGGCTGCCCTGGAGGCTCGTCCTAACAGCTTTTTCAACGTTTCTGTGGTGGCTAGAAACCCACTCAAGGCGACAGTTGAAAGCAACCGCTATATGCAGAAATTTCTTCAGCTTTCTCCCTGGAAACCGACAAATCTCAAGGTCATCGCCGGCAAGGTTGATTACCCCTCCTGGCCCTGGTATGACGTGTTGATTATTCAGTTGATCATGAAAATAACCAAAGGGCCGACCGATAAAAACACGGTGATTGACTACACCGACTGGGAGGATGTGCGGGCCTATGGACAAGAACTCTTTCGACTTGTTGACTAGCGGAAAGTTCCGCTCATCCTGTACCCACCAAAAACACTAGGCCTGGCTTATCTGCATAAATGTGCCGATCAGATGACTCCCTCTGCGATTTTCTACTGTTGTCCTGCAAAAAACCCCCGATATCCCTTGCCATGTAGAAACTTTTGATGGGATAATCCACGATTTGTTGACGATGCACTCTGTCAATTGTTGCTATGAATAGCTTGAACAAAAACCCTTGACTTAACGGGTTGCGGCGAAGGCGATTGAAGAATATGAAAGTTGTGCGGGCGAGAAGTGCCGGGTTTTGCATGGGGGTCAGTCTGGCACTGCGCAAGCTCGATGAAATGATCGAAAAAGAAAGTACGTTAAGCGACAATATCTATATCCTCGGTTCAATTATCCACAATCCACAGGTGGTTGAGGAATATTCTGCCAAAGGGGTGATTACGGCTGAATCACCAGACGATATCCCTCCCGGATCTACTGTCGTTATACGTGCTCATGGCATTCCCAAGCGGATTCAGCGATCCCTGATTGATCGCGGTATTCGTGTCGTTGATGCCACCTGCCCAAAAGTCAAGGATGCCTGTCTGCTGATTGAACAGCACACGGCAGATGATCGTATCCTTCTGTTGTACGGGGAGCAAACCCATCCCGAGGTGAAATGTCTGCTGAGCTATGCTGCGTCGGGTTCCTTTGTTTTTGACAATCTGGAACAATGTCGTGCGCAGCGTCTTGATGCCGGCAAAAAATACTGTCTTGCCGCCCAGACTACCCAGGACAAGGGGATTTTTGACGAGATCAGTGCCAATCTGGAGGGTCGTCAGGATCTTGATCTGACGGTGTTGCATACGATTTGTGACGCGACGAAAAAGCGTCAGGGTGAGGCAATCCGCATTGCTGAACAGGTTGATTTTATGATTGTTGCCGGCGGCTATGAAAGCAGCAACACCCGACGCCTGGCCCAGGTGATCGAATCTCATGGCACTAAAGCATTACACGTTGAAACCGCAACGCAATTACCCTTAAATGCGTTGCGGTGTTATCACACTGTCGGCCTGACGGCCGGCGCCTCGACCCCGAAGCAGATTGTCGATGATATTCAGTCGTTGCTGGAATCTCTGTAGGAGTTTTTTGTGAGTTTAACTTCTTTAAACACCGGCACTTCTGTTGCCATGCCCTCGTACCATACATCAGCAGACATTACTGACCTGTTACGCATGATATCCAGTCCTTTGTGGCTTGTTGAAACAGACGGTCGGTTGAATGTTATTGCGGATGCGGATGCCCCCAGTATAAAGGCAGAGACTATCCATGGGTTTGTTCCGGCTTGTTCGCTTGAATCTCTGGGAAGTCGCTCGTTCTGTACTGACCATGGCTTACAGTATGCTTATGTCGGCGGCTCTATGGCCAAGGGAATCAGCTCGATTGCTATGGTCAAGGCCCTGGGTGATGCTGGAATGCTCGGGTTTTTCGGATCTGCTGGACTCTCCTTTGAACAGGTTGAAGCGGCCATTGGTGAACTCCAGCAGCATCGACCCAATATCCCTTTTGGGGTTAACCTGATACACAGCCCGACCGAGCCGGAGCTGGAGAAAGCCCTGGTCGAGCTGTACTTGCATCGAGGCATTCAACTGATTGAGGCCTCAGCTTTTTTAGGATTAACCTTGCCGCTGGTGCGCTATCGCACCCATGGTATTCACCGTGATGAGCAAGGTAATGTTATTGCGCCTAACCGGGTCATCGCCAAGGTCTCGCGCGAAGAGGTTGCCGCACGCTTTTTTGCACCACCACCCGAAAAACTTCTGAAACAACTCGTGGCTGCTGGTGATCTAACTGCAGAGCAAGCACAGCTCGCCAAGCAGATTCCCATGGCTCAGGATGTTACCGCGGAGGCTGATTCAGGTGGCCATACCGACAATCGTCCGGCTTTATCGCTGTTTCCGACCCTGTTGGCACAGAAAAACCAGATGCAGCTCCACTATGGTTACCTCCAGCCGTTGCGTATCGGCCTGGGCGGGGGAATAGCGACCCCGGCGTCAGCCGCCGCCGCCTTCGCCATGGGTGCAGACTATCTGGTCACCGGAACCGTGAACCAGGCTTGCGTTGAGTCAGGCACTTGTGATGCGGTACGGCAGATGCTGGCTGAAACCCGGCAGGCAGATATTACCATGGCCCCTTCGGGTGACATGTTCGAGATGGGGGTCAAGGTGCAAGTGGTCAAGCGTGGCACCATGTTTGCTATCCGCGCCCACAAACTTTACGAACTCTATCGTGCTTATGAAAGTATCGATGCCTTGCCGCAGGTAGAGCGGGAGAAGATCGAACAGACCTTTTTCAAAGTGCCGCTTGACACAGTCTGGGAGCAGACAAAAAACTACTTTCAGATGCGTGATCCGCGTCAGGTTGAAAAAGCCCTGACCGATCCAAAATATAAGATGGCACTGGTCTTTCGCTGGTATTTGGGACAGACGCCGGTGTGGGCCAATCAGGGTATTGCCGATCGTAAAATTGATTATCAGATCTGGTGTGGCCCGGCCATGGGGGCTTTTAACGAGTGGGTCAAAGGAAGTTGTTTAGAGCTGCCGCCCGCCCGCAAGGTCGTTGTGGTTGCATACAATATTCTTTTTGGCGCTGCGGTGTTGCAGCGTGCACGCTTACTTAAGCAGCAGTGGGACGCATATCGTGTCGATGTAACGATCGACGCGCCATTGCCGGTTGATCAGATCAAGGAGTTTTTCTGTTGAAAACCGATCAGCAAACGACAGATTCGACAATGACACCGCTGGCGATTGTCGGCATTGGCAGCATGTTTCCTGATGCCGAGAATTCTCAGCAGTTCTGGACTAACATCAAAACCGGCGTCGACAGTATCCGTGACGTTCCGGAAAGCCACTGGCGTGCCGATGATTATTTTGATGCCGATCCTAAAACCAGCGACAAGGTTTATGCCAAGCTGGGTGGTTTTTTATCACCGGTCAGTTTTAATCCGATGGATTACGGGATATTGCCTAATGCCCTGGAAGCGATTGATACGTCACAACTGTTGGGTTTGCTGGCGGTGGAACAGGCCCTTGAAGATGCCGGGTACAGTGCCGGCAAGGAATATAACCGCGACCGAGTTAGTGTGATCCTCGGAGTAACCGGAACCCTTGAACTGGTTGTACCACTGGGTGCCCGTTTGGGCCATCCGCGCTGGAAGCAGGCACTGGATGAAGCCGGAGTGGATGAAGAGACCGCGGCTGATGTCATGGCGCGGATTTCTGATTCTTATGTGCCCTGGCAGGAAAACTCCTTCCCCGGTTTGTTGGGCAATGTTGTTGCCGGGCGGATCAGCAAACATTTCAATTTTGGTGGCACCAATTGTGTTGTTGATGCTGCTTGCGGCAGTTCGTTAAGTGCTCTGAATCTTGCTGCTCTGGAACTCGCCGCCGGACGCTCCGATATGGTGATCACTGGTGGGGTTGATACATTTAATGACATCTTTATGTATACCTGTTTCAGCAAGACACCGGCTCTGTCTCCTGGCGGACATGCCAAACCTTACTCAGACAACGCCGACGGTACGACTCTGGGTGAAGGGTTGGGAGTTGTTGTTATTAAGCGCCTGGAAGATGCTGAGCGTGATGGTGATCGTATCTATGCGGTGATTAAGGGTATCGGTGCGTCCAGCGATGGTCGTGGAGCCGCCATCTATGAGCCGAGCGCCCAGGGGCAGACCAAGGCCCTGCTGCGCGCCTACGAGCAAGCTCAGGTGACACCTGACACCATCGAGTTGGTTGAAGGGCATGGTACCGGTACCAAGGTGGGTGACGCTATTGAGGTCAATGCGCTGCGCCAGGTCTACGGCCCAGCGCAAAAGCCCTGGTGTGCTCTGGGTTCGATAAAATCCCAGATTGGCCATACCAAGGCAGCTGCCGGAGCTGCCGGGTTGATCAAAGCAACACTGGCTCTCTATCACAAAGTGTTGCCGCCGACCATCAAAGTGCAACATCCAGCCGCTGTTTTGCTCGAAAAAGATTCTCCCTTTTACGTCAACACCGAGTGCCGTCCCTGGTTCCCGGCTGGTCATCACCCCCGCCGCGCTGCCGTCAGTGCTCTGGGTTTTGGTGGCAGCAATTTTCACTGTCTGGTGGAAGAATACAATACTGAAAAAAAAGAAGTTGATTGGGGCGGAAATGTTCAGATCCTGCCATTTTCTGCTGACGATAAGGCCGCGTTGAAAAATCAACTGCAGATGATGCCTCGAGATGTTCTGTGGCAGCAACTGCGGCTGCTGGCCGCCCAGGGGCGCCTTGATTTTGATCGCCAGGCCCGGTGTCGGTTGGTGATGGTGATTGAGCGCGGCACCTTAAGTGAAAAATGGGATATCGGTAAGCGAATTGATGCTGCTGTTGCCTTGCTCGATCAGCAACCAGAAGGTTGGTGTGAAACTCCGGATGGGATCTATTTTTCAACCGAAGACCATGCCGACGATGTCGCTTTTCTGTATCCCGGACAGGGGGCGCAGTACCCGGGCATGCTTAAATCCCTGGCCTTACAGTTTCCCGAATTTCAGCAGGTGGTCAGCGATGCTGATCACCTTTTTGCGGAACATGCCCAGGTTCCGCGTCGAACCCTGACCGATCTGATCTATCCCCGCCCGGTTTACCCAACGCAACAACAGGAAGCAGCGGTCAGCGCCTTGCGTGCCACCGAAGTCGCCCAGCCGGCCCTTGGCGCTGTTGAATGTGCCAGTACTGCTGTCCTGCAACGTTTTGGTTTAGCGCCCCAAGCGGTGGCCGGGCACAGTTATGGTGAGCTGGTAGCTCTATGCCATGCCGGTGTTTTTAGTGCTGCTGATCTGCATCGCCTGTCACGTCTGCGCGGTGAATTGATGACAGCCAAAGGCTCCGAGCGTGGCACCATGCTGGCGGTGTCGGCTCCGCTGGATGTTATCAATGAATTTATCATGAGTGAACAGCTTGACCTTGTTCTGGCTAACCGTAACACCCCGGAACAGGGTGTTTTATCCGGCTCCCATGCTGAAATCGAGCGCGCCCGCGCGGTACTTGTCGGGCAAGGAATTTCCTGCACTCCATTGAGTGTAGCGGCGGCCTTCCATAGTCCTCTGGTGGCAACGGCGGCCCAACCTTTTGGCCAGGCACTGGAAACAACGACCCTGAACTCTCCAGGTTTTCCGGTCTATGCAAATACCAGTGGTGATCGCTACCCCCAAGCCGTCGGCGAGCTCAGGTCGCTGCTGGCGCAACAACTGGCCAGTCCTGTCGATTTTGTCAAAGAAATCGAAGCTATGTATCGCGATGGTTTTCGTATCTTTGTTGAGGTTGGTCCGGGCGCGCGATTAAGTGGCATGGTCAGAACGATCCTTAAGGGTAAACATATTCAAACACTGGCTCTGGATTCGTCTAATGGTAAACGCTGTGCCCTGGCTGACCTGGCCCGTCTGTTGGCAAAATTAGCGGCCCTTGGGGTGAATATTGCCTTGGCCTCCTGGGATGAGAAGGTCCTTGAGCAGGCAGCGCAACAACCCGTCAGGAAGAAAGGGTTAACCGTCACCCTGACCGGTGCCAACCATTTCAATAAACCGCAACCGCGTCCACCGCGGCAGCAGAAAGTGGCCGGGAAAAGCGTCATTCAAACATCTCAGCCTCAAGGACAGCAAAGGGAAATCCCCATGTCTGATCAAAGCACGTCTCCAGCAACAGCCGAAGCCCAGCCTGAACAAACAAGATCCCTGGATCATGGATTATCGGAGGCGATACGCCTGGCCCAGTTGAATATTGAGGCTTTGCAAACGATCTCTCAGCAAACGGCTAAACTCCATCAGCAGTTTCTCGAAGGGCAGCAGGCCGCAACCCGTTCTTTCATGCAACTGGTTGAACAGCAGCGGCAACTTATTAATGGCACGACTGTTACTACCCCTGCACCGAATGCCGGTGCATCGGTTGATCGTCATTTAGCCCGACCATCTGCTGAAATACCATCAGCGGCTCCTTCCTCGGCTATCCCCCCGGTTGCTGATCAACCAACTCCGATCGCTCCGCCAGTTGCCCCGGTCACAGCCGCAACCGTGACGGTTGATTTGCCAGCTGCCGACAATATCAGGACTGCTTTGCTGGATGTCATTGCTGAGAAGACCGGCTATCCGGTAGAGATGCTGGAACTGGGGATGTCGCTGGATGCTGATCTGGGAATCGATTCCATCAAGCGGGTGGAAATTCTCTCATCTTTGCAGGAACGTCTGCCCGAATTACCGGCGGTCAAGCCGGAAGATCTGGGCATATTGCAGACCCTCGGACAGATTGTTGAACATCTGCGAGGAGCAACAGAACCTGCCGGCAGGCTACTTCAAAGCGGATCAGTGGCGATTGCTGCAGATACGGGTAACGTCATGAGTGCTTTGCTGGATGTCATCGCTGAAAAGACCGGTTATCCGGTAGAGATGCTGGAAGTGGGGATGTCACTGGATGCTGACCTGGGGATCGATTCCATCAAGCGAGTGGAAATTCTTTCAGCTCTGCAGGAACGTCTGCCCGAATTACCGGCGGTTAAACCTGAAGATCTGGGCGTATTGCAGACCCTGGGACAGATCATCGAACATCTGCAACAAGGTTCGGGTGGTAGTGTGAAATCTGCTGGAATTTCAGCGTCGGCAGGAGTGGATGGTCCTCAGGTAACCACAGCTTTGCTGGAGGTCATCGCCGACAAGACCGGCTATCCGGTAGAGATGCTGGAACTGGGGATGTCGCTGGATGCTGATCTGGGGATCGATTCGATCAAGCGGGTCGAGATCTTGTCTGCCTTGCAGGAGCGTCTACCGGAGTTGCCGGCGGTGAAACCGGAACATCTCGGCACCCTGCAGACTATCGATCAGATTGTCGATTTTCTTGCCAGCGTATCCGGCTCGGAAAAGCCGGCAGCTGCTGTTCCACCCCCGGAGACTGAACCGCTTCCGATTATCAAGCGGCAGGAGTTGCGGTTGGTCAGTTTGCCCATGAAAAGACCCGTTAAAAGCTTTTCTTTTGGTGCCGGAGCTCAGGTTTGGATTACCGATGACGGCTCGGCTCTGATTGATGGCCTGGCGACAGCTCTAACAAAACATAACCTGATTGTGAAAAAGGTCAAACTGGCCGAGATCAGTGCTTTGAATGCGCCGACAAACCTGTGCGGTTTGTTGATTGTTGCGCCCCTCAAAGGTAGTGATGATTGTTTTATCGCCGATAGTTTTCAACTGTTGCAGTTGGCTGCTCCACAGTTGCGCCGGCAGGGCAGTGGCCAGGGAGCTTTTTTTGCTACCATTTCGCGCCTTAACGGTAGTTTCGGTTTGTCTGCGCGTTCCGGTTTCGGGGATCCTCTCTCTGGAGGGTTGGCCGGTTTGAGTAAATCTGCTGCTCTGGAATGGCCTGAAGTTCACTGCAAGGCGCTGGATCTGGGGATGGGGATGGAAGTGATCCCTGCAGCTACGACTCTGATTGAAGAAATCTTTACCTCCGCTCCGCTTGAAATTGGGGTTTCATCAACCGGCTTAAACACCCTGGAGCTGGTGACCGAGGATCTTTCTGCTGATACCCGGGAGTTAGCGCTGGAAGAAGGGGATCTTGTTGTTGTCAGTGGTGGCGCTCGCGGTGTCACTGCAGCTGTTTCCATTGCTCTGGCACGCAAATATCGTCCCACCCTGGCATTGCTGGGCCGCAGTCCGCTTCCTGAAGATGAGCCTGACTGGCTGAAGTGCCTTGACACCGAGGCAGAGATTAAAAAAGCCTTGTTGGCCCGTAGCGACACGCCTCCGGCACCTAAGGAACTACAGCAACAGTATGATCAACTTTTCGCCGGACGTGAGATTCGCTCCACCCTCGATAATATCCTTAAAGCGGGAGCTACGCCCTTGTATCTGCCCGTCGATTTGCGTGATGAGCAGGCGGTTGCCGCTACTATCAACAACCTGCAAGAGCAGTATGGTGCAGTTAAAGGGTTGATACATGGCGCTGGGGTGCTGGCGGATAAGTTGATTGCGGATAAAAGTCGTGAACAGTTTCTAGCGGTGTACGATACCAAGGTCAAGGGGTGTCGCCATCTGCTGGCCGCCATTGCTACCGAAAAACTGGCTTTTCTGGTGATGTTTTCCTCATCAACCGGCCGCTTCGGTCGTATTGGCCAAGCCGATTATGCCGTTGCCAATGAAGTTTTGAACAAAATTGCCCAGCAATTTTCCCAGACCCATACGCAAACCAGAGTGTTATCAATGAATTGGGGCCCTTGGGATGGTGGTATGGTGACCGCTGCGCTGAAAAAAATGTTTGCCCGCGAAGGGGTCGACGTTATCGACCAGCAAGCCGGAGCGGCTTATCTGCTCAAGGAATTAACCGCGACAGACAAAACCGTTGAACTGGTGATTGCCGGTGGTCATGCCCAGGATGCGGTGACTGAAGAGCCTGAGCCGCCGCAGAACCTGTACGTCTCAAGCGCCTTTGATCTCGATCTGAATATCGATCAGTTTCCGTTTCTCAAGTCCCACGTTATCGACAGCAAGGCGGTTGTGCCGGTGGCGGTGATGATCGAGTGGTTGGCCCATGCTGCTGTGCATAATAACCCGGGGCTGAAGTTTCAAGGGTTGAATGATTTAAGAGTTCTCAAAGGAATTATTCTCGATAGCCGCCAGACATACAACCTGCAAGCAATGACCGGCAAGGCGATCAAAAGTGATGGCTTACATGTGGTGCCGGTGGAACTTTCCGGTCATGATGGACAAGGACGCGCAGTCGCCCATGCTCGAGCCCGGGTCGTTCTTGCCGCAGGCTATGGCCTTGCGCGTCCGCCACGTTCAAGACTGGACCTGGAACATTACCCGCATGCGTCAGCCGATATTTATGGCGACCAGAGACTGTTTCATGGCGAAGCTTTCCACGGATTACGCGAAATTCTCGGTTGTTCAACGCAGGGGATCAATGCGCTGGTGAGCCCGGCACCACAACCGCAAGTATGGATCGAACAACCCCTGCGCAACAGCTGGTTTGCTGACCCTCTGGCTCTGGACAGCAGCTTTCAAATGCTGATCTTGTGGAGTTTCGAACAGTACCAGTCCGGCTCCTTACCGGTTTTTGCCGGCCGTTACCGCCAGTACCGCGAGCATTTTCCCGCTAGCGGGGTGGAGGTTCGTGCGCGGATTATCAGTAATAATCAACATCGTGCGACAACGGATATTGACTTTGTCGATCCGGCCGATGGGCAACTGGTTGCACGACTGGAAAATTATGAATGTGTGATTGATGCATCCCTTAATGCCACTTTTCAGCGCAATAAACTCACAGGAGTTGCCTGACGATGGCCTATGCTCAATCGGTTGCTGTTGTTGCCATGGGGGGGGAGTTCCCCGATGCGGCAACCCTTGATGATTATTGGGAACTGATTCTCAAAAAAAGAAACAGTGCCCGCCGTCCGCCACCCGGACGCTGGCTGCTACCGGTTGATGAAGTTTACGCTCCTGAAATTGGACTGGCTGATCGGGTGTATTCGGACAAGGCCTGCTTTCTTGCTGATACCGCAGATGCACAGGAACTTCCCGAAGTTGATATCGATGCCGGTTTCCTCCGTCAACTGGATCCTGTGTTTCGTCTGTTGCTGCGGGTCGGTCTGCACACCATGACCAGTGCCGGTACGCCGGCTTTCGATCCGACGCGTGCCGGAGTTATCATCGGCAATCTGGCATTGCCAAGTGAATCTTCTTCTGTCCTGGCACGCCAACTGCTGGGTAGAACCTTTGCAGAAAAACTCACGGACGACCCTCTGACGATTGATAAACGTCCGATCGTGCCACAAAACCACCATGTCGCCGGATTACCGGCCGCAGTACTGGCGCGGGTGTTGGGTTTTGGCGGTACCTGTTTTACCCTTGATGCTGCCTGTGCATCATCTCTCTACGCGATTAAACTGGCGGTCGATGAATTACTGTCCGGGCGAGCTGACCTGATGCTTGCTGGTGGTTTGTCTCGCCCTGACTCTCTCTATACCCAGATGGGTTTTTCTCAGCTGCGAGCCCTGTCGGCGAGCGGTCGTTGTGCACCCTTTGATCGCTCTGGTAACGGCCTGGTGGTTGGGGAAGGTTGCGGACTGCTACTGCTCAAGCGTACCCTTGATGCGCAGCGCGATGGTGATCAGATCCTGGCGGTTATTCGTGGTATCGGGCTTTCCAATGATCTACAGGGGAATCTGTTGGCCCCTTCGTCGGAAGGACAACTGCGGGCGATGCGCGCTGCTTATCGCCAGGCCGGTTGGCAACCGAGTGATGTTGATCTGATTGAATGTCATGCTACCGGTACACCAGTAGGGGATGCGGTTGAGTTTGCCAGTCTACAGAACCTCTGGGGCAACGGTGGTTGGCGTAGTGGCCAATGTGTTATCGGTTCAGTCAAGGCCAATATCGGTCATCTGTTGACCGCAGCCGGTGCTGCAGCATCGATCAAGACCATTCTTGCGCTTTTCCACCAAACGCTACCGCCACAGACACATTTTGATCAGCCCGCCGCCGGGGTCGATCTGGACAACAGTCCGTTTCGATTGCTTGACCAGGCCTGCTCCTGGCAGCAGCGTCGACCTGAAGTGCCGCGACGTGCAGCGGTCAGCGCCTTTGGCTTTGGTGGCATCAATGCTCATATGTTGCTGGAAGAATGGCAGCCGGAACGCGCAAAGCGCAAGAAGGTCACCCTTCATCCCTCCTTTTCGGCCCGTCAGGCACCAATTGCTGTGGTCGGACTGGCCGCTCACTACGGCCCCTGGTCTGAGCCTCATGAGTTGCGCCAGCGGTTTTTTGGCGTTGATGACAAGGTACAGCCAACTCCCCCTGCGCATTGGTGGGGCGCCGGGGAGAGTCGTTGGCTGCAGCAGATTTTCCCGAATGGTCTGCCGCAGGGTTTTTGTCTTGAACAGATCGGTGTCGCTGCCGGTGAGTTTCGCATTCCGCCGACAGAAATGGCAGAAATGCTGCCGCGCCAACTGCTGATGCTCAAGGTGGCTGCTGCTGCTTTAAAAAATGCCGGTGCCGACGATGTTGATCACCTGTTTACCGGAGTTTTTATCGGTTGTGGCCTCGATCTGAATGCGACCAATTTCAGTTTTCGTTGGGGACTGACTCAGCAGGCACGTATCTGGGCACAAGAACTGGGCCTCCATTTAACGGAGGATGAGCTTGCCGGCTGGATAGCTGATTTACGTGATGCTGCCGGCCCGGCGCTGACGGCCAACCGTACTATGGGGGCGCTGGGGAGTGTTGTTGCCAGCCGGATTGCCCGGGAATTCGGGGCCGGTGGCCCGAGTTTCACTATTTCTGGTGAAGAAAACTCCAGTTTGCGTGCCCTTGAGGTGGCTATCCATGCCCTGCAGGAAGGCTCCATCAAGCGCGCGGTTGTAGGCGCCGTTGATCTTGCCACTGATCTGCGGGATGTGGTCTGTCGTCAGCACCTGACTCCTTTTGCCGGCGCTGCTCCATCACTTCCCCTTGACAGGGAGAGTCAAGGCATCCAACTTGGTGAAGGGGCTGGGGCGCTGGTCCTTAAGCGCCTGGAAGATGCCCGCCAGGATGGCGATCAGATCCATGCTGTTTTAAGTGGTATCGGTACTGCCATCGGCGGTGCTGTTGATCAGCTACTGCCGGAGGCTAACGTACTGCGTCACGCTGTGACTGAGGCTTGCAGCGCCGCCGGGGTTAAACCGATCGATATC
The DNA here is from genome assembly GCA_018399135.1 of Deltaproteobacteria bacterium. Classification (GTDB taxonomy): domain Bacteria; phylum Desulfobacterota; class Desulfuromonadia; order Desulfuromonadales; family Geopsychrobacteraceae; genus Pelovirga. The sequence continues at coordinate 12,902 of JAGYPB010000022.1, forward strand.
GGTTATCTGGAAGTTGATGGCAGTGGTGATCCTGGAACTGATGCCCTTGAAGCTGAAACTCTGTCCAAGGTGCTCGCCGAAGGTAACCGCAAAACGACTTGCTGGCTGGGTAGTGTCAAGGCAGATATCGGTCACGCTGGTGGTGCTGCAGGAATGGCTGCGGTCATAAAGGCCATTGTGTGTTTAAAACAGCGACTGTTGCCTCCTGTCCGGCGGCTGACTGCGCTGCGAACTGAATGGATAACCAACCCTCCACTGTTTCAAGTGGCTGATGCCCCTCAGTACTGGTTAACCAACCGGGTTTCCGGCGTGCGCCGTGCTATGGTCACGGCACTCGGCAGCGATGGCAGCTATTCTGCCCTGATTGTCGAGGAACACCAGGGCAGCCATCCGGTTCCCGGTGTCGATCGCCCCTTAGGTGATCTGGCGGCGGGGTTGTTCACCTTCAACGCTGACAGTTTGACTGGCGTCGGCGAAAGGTTGAACGAGCTGAAGCAACTTGTTGAACAGTATCAGGATGAATCCTGCGATCAGCTGGCCCGACGCTGGTATTGCAGCCACCCACCTGAACCGGATGCTTCACTTTGTCTGATACTGGTGGTCGAAAATCCCGCCGAACTTAATGCCCAGCTCAATCAGGTGTCAATTCAACTCGACCGCCTTGCTACTGATGAGACTCTGAAGTTCGCTGATTTGTTGTCTCCGGCACAACGAGATCGCGTATTCTTCAGCCGTGAGCGTCTTGCCGGTAAAGGCAAGCTGGCCTTTATCTTTCCCGGTTCCGGTAATCAATTTGCCGGGATGGGCCGCGATCTGGCAGTGCGCTGGCCGGAAGTTTATGATGTTCAGGAAGACGCTAATTCCTTTCTGGCTGATCAGTATCAGCCGGAACGGTTCTGGAATGGACCTTTGAGTGACGCGCTGCTGGAAGATCATAATGCACTGGTTATTTCTCATGTGGCCCTGTGCACTGCTTTGCATGACCTGCTGAGCAGATTCAGCCTTCGGCCGCAGCTGGTCAGTGGTTACAGCCTCGGTGAATCCTCAGGACTGTTTTCAACCGGTACCTGGCTGGAACGCGATGCCATGCTGCAGCGCCTCAAGGATTCACCCCTGTTTACCAATGAACTGGCTGGAGACTGTCGTGCTGCACGACGAACCTGGGGCCTGCCCCCTGGTCAGCAAGTTGACTGGCATCTTGGAATTGTTAATGTTTCAGCCGAGCGAGTGAAAAAGGTTCTTGCCGGCAAAAAACAGGTTTACCTGCTGATTATCAATACCTATAAAGAGTGTGTCATCGGTGGCCAGCGCCGACAGGTTGACATAGTGGTTAAGGAATTAGGCTGCCATTTTATTCCGTTACAAGGGGTTACGACAGTTCATTGCGAAGTGGCCAGGGCAGTGGCAGATGCCTACCGTAATCTTCACCTGTTCGATGTCAGGGCGCCGCGAGGGATTGATTTTTACAGTTGTGCTTTCGGCGGTAAATATCCTCTGACCACCACCAATGCCGCCGACGCCATTCTGGCCCAGGCCCTCGATACCATTGACTATCCACGGGTGATTGAACGTCTGTATGCTGACGGGGCTAGAATTTTTCTTGAGGTTGGGCCGGGTTCGTCCTGTATACGGATGATCTCCAGCATTCTCGGTGATCGACCTCATCTGGCCCGTTCTTTCTGTATGGCGGGGCAGGATGGGTCGGTACAGCTGCTACGTCTGTTAGGGCACTGCCTGGCTGAAGGTGTCAAGTTGGATTTGTCACCACTCTACCAGACCGACAATGACGAATTAACCGTCAGGATCGACCAACGTCCGCAGATTGTTACCACTACCGGCGGCGCTGCTTTTATGCCCATGCTACCGGTCAGAAAGAATCCGGCTTCCCAGCTTGACCTGACAAGGCCGGTAGCCGCCAGCAAGAATTTTCGTTTGTCCCCGTCACAACAACAGCTCCCCGTCGCCCCGCAGTCGATCCGCAATGAGGAGACTGTGCCTGTTCATTTGATCACTGGATTTCGAGATACAGTCGCAGCTGGTGCAAACGCCCATGCAGCCTTTCTGGACCTGTCTGCTGATCTTGAACGCTCCCTGGCCGAGCAGATATTCTATCAGCAGCAACTGTTGCTAAAGGGGGAGGGGGAGCTTCTTGCTCCGGATCAGTTTACCATCCACGCGGCACAGGATCACCAGCATGCTGACCAACTATCAGCGGCGGACGTTCTTCCAGGGGCATTGACGGAGCAGGGGAGTAGCGGAGCATTACCGGTATTTGACCGTGATCAGTGTCTGGAGTTTGCGGTCGGATCCGTGGCCCGAATGCTCGGCAATGAGTTTGCTGAAGTTGATACCTTTCCTACCCGCGTGCGTCTGCCCGATGAACCGCTGATGTTGGTTGACCGGATTGTTGCTGTTGAAGGAACTCCCCGCTCCATGACCCGCGGGCGGGTGGTCACCGAGCATGACGTTACGGCTGATCGCTGGTATCTTGATGGTGGGCGAATCCCGACATGTGTCGCGGTTGAAGCCGGCCAGGCTGACCTGTTTCTGTCTGGCTATCTCGGGATCGATTTTATCACCAGGGGACTGGCGGTGTATCGTCTGCTGGATGCCGTTGTCACCTTCCATCGGGGTTTACCGACGGTCGGAGCAACGATCCGCTATGATATTTATATCGACAAGTTTTTCCGTCAGGATCAGACGTACCTGTTCCATTTTCATTTTGAAGCAACGGTCAATGGTGAACCTTTGTTGAGTATGCGTGATGGTTGTGCCGGATTCTTCACCGCAGCGGAATTAGCGGCAGGCAAAGGGATTGTTCATACCCGTCTCGATTTGCTACCGCAACCGGGTCGTTTGCCTGACGATTGGCGTGAACTGTTACCGCTGGAGGTTGAATCTTACAGTGATGCCCAGGTTGCGGCCCTCTATGCAGGGGATCTTGTTGGCTGTTTCGGCCCCGCTTTTGCTGATTTACCCCTGCACAAGCCCTACACACTACCTGGTGATAAATTGAAATTGGTTGACCGGGTCCTTCAGCTTGATCCTCAAGGCGGTCGCTACGGTCTGGGACAGATCAGGGCAGAGATGGATATTCAGCCTGATGCCTGGTTTTAATCTGTCTATTTTGTTGATGATCGGGTCATGCCGAGGACCTGTGATGTACGAATGCTGTATGCATACTTTGCGGATTTACCTGCTGCGCATGGGGTGGATCGGTGAAAATGATAGCACCTGGTGCGAACCTGTTCAGAAGTGCGCGTGGCCTGAAATAATGTCGTGGTCAGGTCATTGAAACACCAAAAAAGGTTACCTATCAGGTTAGTATCGAATTTGGGCTACGGCCCGGGGAACCGTTCTGCCATTGTCGTGCCTGATGTTTTGCCGACGATCATCCGATTGTTGAAATTCCCGATATGTCGGTACGTTTGAGCGGTCTAGATCGCGTCACAAGGTTGAGAGGCCTTATGGCAGCGTCAGACGAAGCCTGTGACAATCGAAAACAAGCGCATTCTCTACGACCGTGACCGTATTACTGCTTGCTGTCGGCAATCCCTCTGAAGCCTTTGGAGGAAGCTTACCGGGTTTTGATCTCAGGAACGAAAAATTGCCCGCCTGCCTGGCCCACCGTTCCAGTTTCTTGAGTCAGTTGTAGAGGTTAAAGGGGAACCATGGAAGCTGGTTGGGGGCTGCTGTCGTGGCGGAATATGATGTGCCGCCGAATGCCTGGTATTTTCCTGCCCGGTCGGCAGAGGCGGAAATTGCCCTTTAGCGTCCTGCTTGAGATTGGTGCTGCACCGCAGCTGGCTGGCGGCTTTATCTGGGTTCGGCGTTGACCAGCGACACTGATCTGTCATTCCACAATCTGGATGGTCAGGCGATCCAAATACAAAGCTGTGACCCCACTGTCATCGCCTCTCACTATTGAGTCGAGATCACTCGTATTGCCAGTAGCGGCGGGATGATTATCCGGGTACAGTTTTAACGTGAAGGACAGTATCGGCCCGGTTTATACTGGAACCACTGTGTTTGGTTTCTTTTCGGCAGCTGCCCTGGCTCAGCAGGTAGGGGTACGTGGAGTAACAAACTGGCAACCACCGTCGGAACAAATCAATCGGTCCAAAACCTTTGAATACCCTGTTACAGCACCATTTCCCGACAGCATGCTGCGCATGGTCGATACCATTGATGTGTTTATCTCCGATGGGGGGCCACATCAACTCGGGTTTATCCGTGGCAGTAAAATAGTTAATCCTGATGAGTGGTTCTTTAAAGCGCATTTTTATCAGGATCCGGTTTGTCCAGGTTCTTTAGGGCTTGAATCTTTTCTGCAGCTGCTTATGGTTGTGGCTACTGAACGGTGGGGAGATGCTGCTGGTCGCCATTTTGAAACGATGGCCCTGGGTGAAGAGCATCGCTGGAATTACCGTGGCCAGATTATCCCCAGTAATCAGCGTGTTGAAATTGAAGCGGTAATCACCGGGATCGATGACCGGAACAGAACCATTAAAGCAGATGGACTGTTGTCGGTAGATGGAAAAATCATCTATCAGATGAAAGATTTTGCCCTGCGTCTTCATGATTGATTATTGCCGGACGGCTGATGCTTCACCTGTCGGGTAAATTATGTTACAAGAGGCCCTGGTTTCATTCTGTTTTTGTATTCTTAACCCAACTATCCCGCTACTTGCGACGGGATAGTTTTTAAACAATGAAGTTAATTCATCAATGAAATATACCCGCGTCCATATTGAATCTGTTGGTTACGAGTTGGCTCCCATCGTTGTCACCTCGACCGAACTGGAAAACCGGATAGCACCGGTATATAAGGCGCTACACATCGCGCCGGGGCAGTTAGAAGTGCTGACCGGTATCCGTGAGCGGCGTTGGTGGAAACCCGGCACAACTATCTCTTACGGCGCCATTGCGGCGGCGAAAAAATCGCTGCAAGAACGCAATATTGCTGCTGAAGATATCGGTGCGGTGGTTTATGCCGGGGTTTGTCGCGAACATTTTGAACCGGCTACGGCCTGCCTGGTTGCGTCGGCTCTAGGTGTTCGTGGAGATGTGGCAATCTATGATATTTCAAACGCTTGCCTTGGTGTGCTTAATGGAGTACTTGATATTGCCAACCGGATTGAACTGGGACAGATTCGGGCCGGACTGGTGGTTGCCTGTGAAAGTTCGCGGGAAATCAACGAGATCATGATTCAAAAGATGCTCGACAATCCGACCATGCCTCTGTTTACCCAATCTCTGGCGACCCTGACCGGTGGCTCCGGTGCCGCAGCAGTATTGTTGACCGACGGTTCTTTTTCCCCCTCACGGCGACCAAAACTGTTGGGTGGTGTAACAGTCGCCGAACCCCAATATCATGAACTTTGTCGTTGGGGGCTGACCCAGGAAACAGCAGCTTGTCAGCAGCCGTTCATGCAGACCGATGCGGTAGCTGTCATGAAACATGGAGTTGAGCTGGGCAAACGCACCTGGGAGCTTTTCAGTAGTAAACTCGGCATTACGGCTGAAAAAATTGACAAGGTTATCTGCCATCAGGTCGGGGAAGCGCATCAGCGCCTGATTCTGCAGAACCTTGGTATTGATCCGGCAAAAGATTTTCAAACCTTCGAGTTTCTTGGTAACATGGGGACTGTATCCCTGCCGATCACCGCGGCCATCGCCAAAGAGCGCGATCTGCTGCGCCCTGGTGATCTGGTTGGCTTTCTTGGTATCGGCAGTGGTCTGAACTGTCTGATGATGGCTATCCAATGGTAATTGATTCACCACTGTTTAAATCCGAATATCCCTTCAAGAGCAACTTTCTCGACCTTAACGGCCTGGCTTATCATTATCTTGATGAAGGCAAGGGCTCGCCGGTAGTGATGCTCCATGGTAATCCGAGCTGGTCTTTTTACTATCGTAACCTGGCGCGTCAGCTCAGCAAACGTCATCGCGTGATTGTACCGGATCATATTGGCTGTGGTCTGTCGATGAAGCCGGCTGATTCACTCTATCAATATCACCTCAAGCAGCGGGTTGACGATCTTGAGCGGTTAATTGATCACCTTCAGCTGCCGGAAAAAATCACCCTGGTTGTTCACGATTGGGGTGGCATGATCGGCATGGCCTGGGCGATACGCCACCCGCAGCGTCTTGCGCGTCTGGTGCTGATGAATACCGCGGCGTTTCATCTCCCCGTCGGGAAAAAACTGCCGCCGGCCTTGAAAATTTGTCGCGATACCCAGTTTGGCGCTTTTCTGGTGCAGGGGTTTAACCTGTTTGCCCGCGCTGCCGCCAAGATCGGTTGTAAGCGCAATCCCATGCCGTACGAACTGCGTCAACTCTATAGCAGTCCCTACGATAACTGGCAGCACCGTATCGCAACCTTACGTTTTGTTCAGGATATCCCTCTGCAACCTGAGGATCCCAGCTTCGCATTGGTGAGCGAGGTTGAGAAGGGATTGGCTCAGTTTGCCGAGATTCCGGTCTGCATTCTCTGGGGGGAGAAGGACTTTGTTTTTGATCAGCATTTTTTGCGTGAGTGGGAAAAGCGCTTCCCTCAAGCAGAAGTGCATCGTTTTCCCGACTGTGGCCATTATGTCCTTGAAGATGCTACGGAAGAAATTATCCCGCTCATCCGGGACTTTCTGCGGAAACATCCGCTGGAAAAATCCCGCGCAACATCATGAACACCGAATCCTTCGGTAATATTGCCGCTTACCTCCCGGCTATGGCCAGCCGTCAGCCAGATACCGTTGCGATTTATTGTCCGGTTGGACGTTTCTCACCGCAACAACTCTATTCCAGCTATACCTATGCTGATCTGGATCTGGAGAGCAATCGTATGGCGACAATTCTGGGTGACCTCGGTATCGGACGTGGTGTCCGGACGGTGCTGATGGTGACCCCTGGTCTGGAGTTTTTTGCTCTGACCTTTGCCCTGTTCAAAATTGGAGCGGTGCCGGTACTGGTCGATCCCGGGATGGGGACTAAAAACCTGAAAACATGCCTCGAAGAAGCCCAACCGACAGCTTTTATTGGTATTCCTAAAGCGCATCTGGCCTGCAGGCTGTTCGGTTGGGCGCGCAGCACTCTGTCCGTGCGATTGACCACCGGCCCGCGTTTATGGTTTGACGAACATTCCCTGCCTCGCATACTCGCTAAAACCAGCAACCAGGCGGCCGTCGCCCCGATCGAGCCTGAGCCGGATGAAACCGCCGCTATTCTCTTCACCAGCGGCAGCACCGGTGTTCCTAAAGGGGTGGTCTATACCCATCTGAACTTCATTGCCCAGGTTAAAGCATTAAAGGCTATCTATCAAATTCAGCCCGGTGAGATGGATCTGCCAACCTTTCCTCTGTTTGCCCTGTTCGCCCCGGCTCTTGGCATGACTGCGGTCATTCCCCAGATGGATTTTACCCGACCAGGAGAGGTTGATCCGCAAAAAATCATCGCGACGATCAAACGTTTTGAGATAACAACCATGTTTGGTTCACCGGCTTTGATCCGTCGGGTCGCCTTGTATGGTAACCAGCACGGTGTCAAACTGCCGACCCTCAAACGAGCGATCTCTGCCGGCGCGCCGGTGGCTGCAACGACACTGGAGCAATTCAGTCGTTTGCTGCCTGAGGACGCACGTATTTTTACCCCCTATGGCGCCACTGAAGCCTTGCCGGTTTGCTCAATGGACAGTATAACCATTCTTGAGGAAACCCGGCAGTTGACTGATCTGGGGCAGGGGGTCTGTGTTGGTCATCCAGTGCCGGGTGTTGATGTCGGCATTATCCCTGTAACGGATGAGCCGATAGCCCGGTTTGATCCCGAGTTGTTGCTTGCTGAAGGGCAGGTTGGTGAAATCATCGTCGCTGGTGAGCAGGTCACCCGTTCTTATTTTAATCGTGAACAATCGACGCAACTGGCCAAAATCGAAGATCCCGCCAACAACCGTTTTTTTCATCGTATGGGCGATCTCGGTTATCGTGACAAAGAGGGGCGGATCTGGTTCTGTGGGCGTAAAGCTCACCGGGTCATCATTGGAGAAGACACCCTGTTCACCATTCCTTGTGAAGGGGTTTTTAACGTCCACACCGAGGTCTTTCGCACGGCACTGGTCGTTGTTGAAGTTGGTGGCAAACGGGCACCCTTAGTCTGTGTCGAACTGGAACCAGGTACGAGCTCTGATCGGCATGAGCAGATCTTTGCTGATCTTGCACAGATCGCAGGTAAATTTCCCCATACTGCAACTATTGAGCGCTTTCTCATTCATCCCGGTTTCCCCGTGGATATCCGTCATAATGCTAAAATTTTCCGTGAGAAACTGGCGGTCTGGGCGCAACAGAAGGTAACCTGATGATTCTGGTAACGGGTGGCCGTGGATTTCTTGGCGGATCGATCGTAAGGATGTTGCTTGAACAGGGCAGGTTGGTTCGCTCGTTGGCGCGTCATCATTGTTCACAACTTGAAGCCGCCGGAGTGGAACAGTTTATCGGCGACCTAAGCGATTCACTGCTGGTTGATAAGGCTGTTTACGGATGTGACCTGGTCTATCATGTTGCCGCTAAAGCCGGGGTCTGGGGGGACTATCAGGATTTTTACAACGCTAATGTGATTGGCACCCGGAACGTCATCAACGCTTGTCGCAAACTTGGAGTAACACGGCTGGTTTATACCAGTTCCCCCAGTGTCGTCTTTGATGGAACCGACATGGAAGGAGTTGATGAGTCAGTTCCATACCCGCAGCATTTTCACGCCAGTTACCCGCAAACTAAAGCCCAGGCGGAACAGCTGGTTCTGGCTGCTAATGGCAATCAGCTTGCTACGGTGACGCTACGGCCCCATCTGATCTGGGGGCCGGGGGATAATCATCTGGTTCCGCGTATTCTGGAGCGCGGCCGTAACGGACAACTGCGGCGCATAGGCAAACGCGATAATCTGATTGATGCGGTCTATATCGATAACGCTGCTGTGGCACATCTGCAGGCAGCTGAACACCTGGCGATCGGTTCTCCGGTCGCAGGCAGGGTGTATTTTATTGCCAACAACGAGCCGATTCCCCTGTGGGATCTGGTCAATCAGATCCTCTCCGCCGGAAACCATCCTCCTGTCACCAGAACAATCTCACCGCAGCTCGCCTATCTGGCCGGAGCTATGCTGGAAATAATCTACAAAAACCTCCGTCTGTCTGGAGAACCCCGCATGACCCGTTTTGTCGCTCGTGAACTTGCAACTTCACACTGGTTTGATCTTTCCGCTGCCCAACGTGATTTCGGCTATCTACCGCAGGTCAGTATCAACCAGGGGATGGAGCGACTGCGGCATTGGTTGCAGCAGGAGTCGTTAGGTGGCCTTTGATATATCACCCTGGCAGGCACCACCACCGTCCTTACTGATTGGGACTGGAGATCTTCATCTGTGGCGCTTTCGCACCGACATCTCCGCCCGAAGTGCTGATTCTCTGCGACAATCACTCTCAGCAGATGAATGTATCCGTGCTGATCGTTTTATAAATCCTCTACATCAGATACAATTTATTGCTGCCCGTTACGGCCTGCGACACATTCTAGCTGGTTATCTAAAATGCCTTCCAGCGGCCATTCTATTTGACTATGGTGAGCAGGGAAAACCTTCTCTTCAATTGGACAATGCACAGCCTCTCGATTTTAATCTCTCCCATTCCGGGGGCTGGGGGCTTGTTGCAGTAACATCTGGGCTTGCTGTTGGTGTCGATCTGGAGCAGATTGTCCCTAAGGACAGCCTTTTGCAACTTTCGGATTATGCTTTTGATATGGAAGAGAAGGGTCTTTTTTCTGCTTTTTCACCAGCTCGACAAGAGCGCGGTTTTTTTCGTTTATGGACGGCCAAGGAGGCCAGATTAAAAATGCTCGGAGTTGGTTTTGGCAACATGAATAAGGTTGTTTTACCTTGTTTTCAGCGTTTTTTTGTTCCGGCTAAAGGTTATGTTGCCGCCGTCGCAATAGATCATCCTGTGAAGCGAATTATCCGTTATCATGATGTTATGAGCAGATAACTCTTTATAAACCCCATCTTTATGATAACCTTCGGTTAATCACCTGAACCTATAGGTTTTTTTATGAAAAAACAGTTACAACGGTTGCTGGTGCTGCTACTGCTGCTTGCCGGTTGGCTCAGTGCCTTTCTGGTAACCGGGCAGTTTGGTCGCTCTTCTCTTTATCTACTGCCGCCGGTTCTCCTACTCGGTGCCGGCATGGGATTACTCATCAAGCTCACAAATATCCGTGCCACCGTGTTAACCCTGGCGGTGTCAGCAATCACTGCTCTGGTGCTTCTCAATCAGTTTTTTCCTCAACATAAACCGCGTTTATCCACTTTTAAAACGTCAAGTCCTGATCCTTTTCTGGTAGGGATTGAGGTGCCGGTTACTGATCAGCTGTCTGAATTCATGAGTGAACGTTATCTTGAAAGTTCATCAGCCATAACCATACAGTTGATTGCCCGCCTGCCGGCCCCGGCCCGGCAGATGCTGATCGTCGATAACCACATGTACGTGACATTGCCTGATCTTGGCGCTATTTATCTGATTGATCAGATCAGCAGAGCGCAACCCACCGATCATCCCATCCTCTATCATTCGGGGCTGGATCGTCCTTTTGGTTTGGCGGTCAGTAAAGGAAGAATGTTTGTTGCCGAACCTTATCAGGTGATTGAACTGATCGATAGCAACCTTGATCTGCTGGTTGATACAGAAAATATTCTACTTGATGGTTTGCCGGATGATGGTGGTCACTGGATGCGGGCTCTGTCCAGCGACCGAGAAGGATTTCTGTATCTGTCCATTGGTTCACGCTGTAATGCTTGTGAAGAGGAAGACCAACGGCGGGCGACCATTATCAGGATCAATCCCGATACTGGTGACGCGCGTGAATTTGCCCGTGGGTTACGCAACAGTGTGGGATTGTCGATAGCACCGGATACCGGCAAGCTATGGGGAACTGATATCAGTCGCGAACTACCGGGCCGAACCCCACCGCCGGATGAATTGAATCGTATCAGCGCGGATAAGCATTACGGTTGGCCATATTGCTATGGACAACAGACCTCCGATCCACAGTTGGGTTCAGAGACGTATTGTCGCGACACTGTACCGGCAACCGTCGATCTGCCCCCTTTGTGTCAGCCCATGGGTTTAGTTTTTGGTGACACCTTAATGGCCCCTGTCGATTATCAGAACAGCATCTATGTATTATGTGGTGGCAGTGGTTATCGCCTCTCACATTCCGGCCCCAACATCATTCGATTGCCTTATCGACAGGGAGATATCATTGGTAACGCAAGCAATTTTCTCCGTGGCTGGGATGCTGAGTGGGGAGCACCGATTGCTCTGGCTGTGTCGCAGCAGGGTCATCTGTATATCAGTGATGAAAAAACCCAAGCGATCTATCGTGTACGCTGGCCTGAGTCGGCGAATCAGGGGATACTACAAAGCCATTGATGTGCTTATTTTTCGCCCCCCTTGTTTTCAACGGAAGGATTTTCTCCTTGACACTCCACGGTCTATTTGGTACTTCAATCTCCACGTCTGATCGGCGCATATCGGCCCCGTCGCCAAGTGGTAAGGCAGAGGTCTGCAACACCTTTATCAGCAGTTCGAATCTGCTCGGGGCCTCCAATAACTCTGAAGTGCCAGCCTTTTTTGGTTGGCACTTTTTTTTCGGTCATTCTCCATGGAACTCCTGACTTCACAGGTCATAGCGCTGACCATCACTTTCGGTGTGATTGCCGGTTTTCTCGCCGGATTACTGGGGATTGGTGGCGGGGTGATTCTGGTACCGCTGTTTTTATGGTTGTTTCCGCTTGTCGGTTTTCCGCCGGAACTGGTTGTCCATACCGCTTTTGGTACAAGTCTCGCGATCATTCTCCCTACCGCTATCAGCAGCACCCTCGGCCATCGCAAGCGTGGTAATATCCATGGCGAGATGGTCCTCTATTTGTCGGTTGGTGGTATTATAGGTGGTTTGATTGGTGCCACTATCGCTGCTCTGATTTCCGGTAGTATTCTTAAAACCTGTTTTGGGCTGCTGCAAATTGGCATCAGCGCGCGCCTGCTTTTTTTCAAGCAACCTTATCTGCCACCGGAATGTATTGACTGTGCGCGCCCCTGGCAGTTTGTTGTGGTTGGATTTATCGGTGGGTCTTTTTCGGCATTTTTTGGTATCGGTGGCGGAGTCATCACCGTGCCCTTGCTGCTATTGTTGCTGCACCTGCCGATGCGCCTGGCGGTTGGCAATTCAAGTGCTCTGATTGTCGTATCATCGCTGGCTGCGGTGTCAGGTTATATCTGGCACGGTCTCCAGCAATCGATTGCCGTTCCTTATTCCTTTGGTTACGTTAACTGGCTGGTGGTGCTCCTGGTGGCGCCGGTGACTATGATCTGTGCGCGACTGGGTGTGCGTATTGCCAACAAAGCCAGCCAAACCAAACTGATTCGAATTTTTGCCGTGGTGTTGATGTTAATCGGGGTTAAAATCGTTTTTAACCTGTAGCTGTTTTTTATCCAGGAGGAGCCATGATTCGCCAACCCGTTGTTGCCGGTCTGTTTTATCCTGCCAATGCTATGGAGCTCACCCGCCAGTTGGCCTCTTTTGTTGTCGCTGCGGGCCAGCAACAGACGGCGACGGCGGCGGTGTTGCCCCATGCCGGTTATGTGTATTCCGGTGATGTGGCCGGCGCGGTGATTTCACGTATCCAGGTGCCGCAGAAGGTGATTCTGCTCGGCCCCAATCATCATGGCAGAGGAGAGCAAATAGCTGTCAGCGCAGTTGATGCCTGGGCAACTCCCTTGGGGAATGTCGCTGTAGCAACAGATTTACGTGCGCATCTGCTCGCTGAGATACCCAGGCTGGCGCTGGATGACAGCGCCCATCAACAGGAACATTCCCTGGAAGTGCTGCTGCCGTTTTTCCAACATGTACAGCCACAGCTTGAGATTGTTGCCATCGCGTTAAAGCATCTCGACTTGACCCAGCTCTATGATTTGGGCACCGGCATTGCCCGCACCCTTAACAACTGGAATGAGCCGGTATTGCTGGTGGCCAGCAGTGATATGAACCATTTTTTGCCGGCTGCAGCGAATACCCGACTCGATGATCTAGCTATCGATGCCATGATGTCTTGTGATCCCCAGCGGCTTTATCGTGTTGTTACTGAGCAACAGATCAGTATGTGTGGTGTCTCTGCTGTTGTTGCCGTGATGGAAGCGGCTAAAGCCATGGACGCACAAAACTGTGAACTGGTACGTTACAGTCATTCTGGGGAAAAGAGTGGTGATAACAGTCGTGTTGTCGGTTATGCCGGACTGTTGATGAGTTAATATCTTAACCAAGGAGTTTTCATGTCGGAATTGCGTGTTCGTTTTGCTCCCAGTCCAACGGGATACCTGCATATTGGCGGTGCCCGCACCGCCTTGTTTAATTATCTGCTGGCAAAAAAAGAGCAGGGAACCTTTGTCTTGAGAATAGAAGATACTGATCTCGCCCGTTCAACCGAAGAATCGGTGCAGGCGATTCTCGATGCCATGGAATGGCTCGGTTTGCGCTGTGATGAGGGCCCTCATTATCAAACTGAGCGTTTTGGTCTTTATCAGCAAAAAATCATGCAGTTACTTAATGAAGGTAAGGCTTACCGTTGTTATTGTACCCCGGATGAACTTGATGCCAAGCGCGAGCTAGCTATGCAACAAGGGCGCAAGCCCAAGTATGACGGCACCTGTCGCAAACGGATCGATCATCCTGATTCGCCCCATGTCATCCGTTTTATGCTGCCGCATCCTGATGGTGAAACCGTTGTTGCTGATCGTATCAAAGGGCCGGTAGCGTTTCGTCATGAAGAACTGGATGATCTGATCATCCAGCGAAGCGATGGTACTCCTACTTATAACTTTGTCGTGGTTGTCGATGATGCCGAGATGGGGATTACCCTGGTGATTCGTGGTGATGACCACCTCAATAACACCCCACGGCAGATTCTGCTCTACCGGGCGCTGGGTTATCAGTTGCCGGAATTTGCCCACGTGCCGATGATTCTTGGTTCCGATAAGAAGCGCCTGTCGAAACGCCACGGTGCCACCTCGGTGATGGCTTATAAAGACCTTGGCTACCTGCCGGAAGCGCTGGTTAACTATCTGGTACGCCTGGGCTGGTCAATGGGGGATGAAGAGATCTTCAGCATGACCGATCTGATTGAAAAATTCAGCCTGGAAGGGATAGGGCGCTCTGCCGGTGTGTTCAATCCGGAAAAACTGTTGTGGCTGAACAGTCATTACATCAAAACCGGTGATCCTGAACTCCTGGCTGATTTACTGAAGCCTTTTCTCGCTGCAGAGGGGATCAGCATCGACGGTGGCCCTGATCTGATAGACGTTGTTAAAAGTCTGCAGGAGCGTTCCGCCACCCTGGTTGAAATGGCTACAGGGGCGGCTTTCTACTATCGGGATGAAGTGCTTTTTGATGAGGCGGCTCAAGCGAAGTTTATCACCGCAGAGCAACAAAGCATGTTGATAACGGTACGGGACGTGCTGGCCCAACAAACTCTTTTTGATCATGATGCCATCGAAAAAGCCTTTGCCAGTGTCATGGAAATTACCGATCTGAAATTCGGCAAAATCGGTCAGCCTTTGCGGGTTGTGTTGACTGGTGGTACCGCCAGTCCCGGTATCTACGACATTCTGCAGATTATTGGTAAGGAGCGTGCTGTTAAGAGACTTGAGCGAGCTATTGAGCTGATCAACAACGGCTGATCAGTTTTTCGTCCAGCGCCGATGATTGATCGAAAAAGCCTCGTTAACTATCAGGTTAATGGGGCTTTTCAGTATCGAAACAACCATCGGTTGATATCTAGTTCTGACTGCGAACCCATTCGTCCAGTTGTTCAGAAATTTCTTCCGGCAGATTAATAAATTTCATTCCCATACCAGCTTCAAAGGGTAGATGGCTTCCAAGGGGGCGCTTCCAGATGACTTCACACTGGCAGCGAGCGGTCCCTGCGAGGGGAGGTGGAAGCTGAAATTCCAGCTCGATCTGTTGGCCGGGTTCAATGGGATTGGTGGTCGCAATAAACATGCCGCTACGACTGATGTTTTTGCTGTAACCGAAAAGGGTTGGACGTTTGCCATGCAGATGGACTTTTTGAATGATCCATGGAGCACGCAAGTTGCTGCGCAGATCGGCGATCGGGCGTTCAGGTTTCTCATTCATGATGATAAGCTCTCAAATGGTTTTGTACTATTCATTTATTACGTGAACTATGTCACATTTCTACGCAGATGTCTTTGCTCTTTTGTTGACCTGAAATCGTTTTCGTGTAAACTCGACTACGTTCGAGATTTTAATATGGAGTTTAACATGAGCGGAGTGCGAGAACAAAAAAAACAGCAGACCCGGCGCGCCATTGAAAAGGCCGCTATTGATCTGTTCAGTTGCAAAGGGTTTGATGCTACCAGCATGGAAGATATCGCCCGTATAGCTGGAGTCGGCAAAGCAACTATTTACGGTTATTTTCCGGCTAAGGACGATATTTTTTTACATTACTGCGACGATCGCCTGGTGACAGCATTTAATCAGTTTAAAGAACAGCATTCAGAAGAGATTTCTTTTGTCGAATATCTGATTGCATTTTTTATGATCAAGTTTGGCACGATTACTGAAAATCGTGAATTTGGTCGACAGTTGCTGCGTGAGATGCTGTTCCCTAGAGAAGCCACTGACAAAGCGCGCGAACATGATCAGCGCTACTTCAACATTCTTGAAGGGGTGTTTTCTGTAGCAGAAGAACGTGGTGAAATTGCTTCCAATCTAGATCACTTTGTACTCTCGGGGCACTTTTTCTCATTATATATCGGTTTACTTGCCGGCTGGTATGGTGGGTATTTTAATTCGCTGAAAGAGGTTGAAAAGAATATGAGATCTCTCTTTCATCAGGTTTGTTATGGGATTGTGTCGTGAAGTATCCGTTGCCTTGTTTGTTGATCCTCATTGGCATTTCTTTCCCGTTTCTTTCCTGGGCCGCGCCAACGTCACTTAATGAGTTGATTATCCTGGGGCTGCGTTCTAACACCCAACTGCAGATCGACCAGTTGGAGGTTGATAAAGCGCAACAGGCCATTGTAGTGGGACGGGCAGCTTTCGATCCTGAGGCCTTCACTTTGATCGGTTATGAGCAGCAACAGGCTCCCTTCGTCAATGAACAAGATCATGGGCGAGTGACAACCCGTCATTATGAGGGTTCCATCGGTTTGCGGCAACGCTTCAGTGGCGGCATGTCAGCGTCGGCACGTCTACTGACCGAGCGTTTCAGCGGTTTTGATGCCACCAGCACCCTCGACCCGCGCTATCGCAGTGCTTTTATCATCGAGTTAAACCAGCCGTTACTGCGTAACTTTGGTCAGCAAGCTAACCATACTGCGATTGACCGCGCCGGTTACCAACTGCAACAGACAGAACTTGGCTTCTTGCTTCATGCTCAGCAATTGGCCCTGCAGCTGGAATACGCCCTGCGCCAGCTGGCCTTGCAGCGTCAGATTATTGGATTGCGAGATGATGCGTTGGTATTGGCTGAGCGGCTTCTTGATTTTAATCGTCGCCGATTTGCTGAAGGGCTGGTCGCCATCACAGAAGTACAGGGGGCTGAGGTCACATTGTCTGAACGCCGGTTATTGCTGGTCCAGGCACGTCAACAACATGATCTGCTCCGTGAGAAGTTGAATCGTCAATTTAATGGGCAGCTATCGCTCGATTTTAATCCCATACCATTATTTGTTAATGAGGTTTTTCCCCTTAAAATTGCCAGCGATTACACAGCGCTGCTTGAGACTGCCCGCGCTAAACGGATTGATCTACAGATTGCCGAATTGTCTCTGGCTAGCCAGCAACGACAGCTTGATTTTTATCATCAGCAACTCAAGCCGCAACTTGATCTGCGCCTTCAGGCTGGTCTTAATGGGTTGGCCGGCCAACAGCAGAGGGACACTCCCTACCGGGGCAACTGGGGTGATTCATTTACCAGTTTGAGCAGTGCCGATGGATATCAGTGGGGTGTTGCCCTGGAATTCTCTGTTCCTTTGGGGAACCGCGCTGCCCAATCACGTCAGCGCCAGTCCCAGGTGTCTGTCCAACAACAGCGTTACCATATCAGCGATCTCGATATGCACATCCAGACGCAGATCCGTGAAGGGGTCATCGAAATCAACAATGCGCTGGAACAACAGGCCATCAGCGCCGACTTTGAACATCTGGCAACCATCGCCTTTGAGCAGGAGCAGCGCCGCCTTGATGAAGGGCTTTCCGATACCTTCAGGCTGGTTTCTTTTCAGGACAATATGATAGATGCCCGGATTGCTCGTCTGCAGGCAGATACCGCCTGTCATCTGGCCTACGCCAACATGACATTCGTTATTGGCGAAATTTTTGACCGGTACCAGATTTATCTGGATCCTGACGGGGAGGGTTTTTAAGCGTTGACTATGAAAAAACTATCTATTTGCGCCCTGCTGGTGCTGTCCTTTGTGCTGTTGCTCATCAGTGGTTGTGATTCTCCACCACCAATAGTAAGCGATGTCGATAACGAGCGGAGTGTCAATGTGGTGACCCAATCCCTGGTTCCTGTTGATCTGACCGAAACCTTTACGTTGCCGGCGCGGGTACAGGCCCGCGACGATTTGACCCTCTCAGCCGAAGTTGCTGGAACGGTAATAAAAACTCCTGTTCGTGAAGGGATGAGAGTGGTTCAAGGGCAGGTTCTTATTGAAATTGACTCCGACGTGATTCGGGCCCAGTTGGAACGTGAAACTGAGAATGTTGCTGTACTGACGGTGCGGCGCGACCGTCTACAGCGTCTGGCAGCGGAAGGTTTGGTCAGTCAGCAGGAGCTTGATGATGTCAATAACGGTTTGACAGCTGCACAAACTGCATTGGAACAGGCGCGGATTCAACTAAATAAAACCATTCTGCGCTCGCCGATTGACGGCATGGTGGATCGTCGTCTGGTTGATGCTGGTGAATATGTTGATCCAGGCAAGCCGCTGCTGCGGCTGGTTTCGGTTGAGCAATTAGAGGTGATTGCTGATGTTCCGGAAAAAGATGTGGGTTTTCTAAAGCCGGGGCAACAGGTGACAATCACTCCGGCGATTATTCATGGCGATCAGGCTGAGCCCCTCACGGCAGTTATTGAATATATTGCCTTTGTTGCCGACGAGGTTTCCCGTACTTATCACACCCGGATGCTGATTGAACAGCCTGACGGCATTTTACGACCGGGGATGATTGCTCGTGCCACCTTTGTCCGACAGGAACACCGGCAAGCATTGGTGGTGCCGTTGTTCTCAGTGCTTGATCGGCGCAACATCAAGATCGCCTACATTATTGAGGATGGTGTTGCCCGTGAGGTTGAGGTTGTCACCGGCAGCTCGGTTGGCCGGCAACTGGTAGTACGCAGTGGCCTCGAAGCAGGCCAGCAACTGGTGATCAAGGGCCAGCAGTTGCTGATTGATGGGGTAGCAGTTAACCAGGGAGAAACACGGTAATGTTAATTACTGATGCCTCGGTTAGCCGGCGCAGCACCATCTTTTCATTGATGCTGATCATTATTGTTGCTGGTGTGTACAGCTATCTTGCCCTGCCGCGTGAATCGACCCCTGATGTCACGGTACCCTATGTACTGGTGGTGACTCCCTATGAAGGGGTGGCACCGGTTGATATCGAAAGTCTGATCACCCATCCGATTGAACGTAAACTGAAAGGTTTAAAAGACGTCGACAATATCCGGTCGGTCAGTGCCGAAGGATCATCGATGATCATCATCGAATTTATGCCCGATGTGGATATCGATCTGGCCCTGCAATGGGTACGAGATAAAGTTGATCAAGCCAAAGGGGATCTGCCGAACAATCTGGAAAACGACCCTGTTGTTCAGGAGATTAATCTGTCGGAGTTTCCCATTCTGATGGTATCGGTAGCAGGCATAGCCGACGAAACAGTATTGAAAAAAGTTGGTGAGGAGCTGCAGGACTGGATCCAGACCATCCCCGGCGTCCTGGATGTAGGCTTGAGTGGTGGTCGCGAGCGTGAAATTCGCGTTGAATTTGATCCTGATCGCATGTTTGCCTATGAAATCTCCCTTGCCGAAGTGATTCGCGCTGTTGGGCGTGAGAATGTCAATATCCCCGGCGGCAGCATTGATATCGGTGAAGCCAAATATCTGTTACGCATCCCCGGCGAATTTACTGATCCCAATGAAATTGACAATCTGGTGCTGACCAAGCGTGACGGGCACATCATCTATTTCAAGGATGTTGCTGATGTGGTTGACGCTTTTGAAGATCGCAGCAGCTATTCGCGGCTCAATGGTGATCAGAGTGTCACTCTTGCGATTAAAAAGCGTACCGGCGCCAATATTATTGACGTTGCTGACCGGGTATTTGCCTTGCTGGCTGAGGCCAAACCGATGCTGCCACCGGGAGTTGAACTGGCAGTTACCTTTAATCAGTCAGACGATATTCGCAAAATGGTGCGTGACCTCGAGAACAATATTATTACCGGCCTGATACTGGTGGTCAGTGTCTTGTTCCTGTTTCTGGGCTTCCGTAATTCCTTTTTTGTTGGTCTGGCGATCCCCTTTACCATGTTGATTGCTTTTGCCGTTCTTTACCTGCTCGATATCACCCTGAATATGGTTGTTCTGTTCAGTCTGATTCTCGCCCTCGGGATGCTGGTGGATAATGCTATCGTCATCGTCGAAAATATCTATCGCCACATGCAAAGCGGAACCAGTGGTGAACAGGCGTCTAAAATTGCAGTGTCTGAGGTCGGATGGCCGGTTATCAGTTCAACAGTAACAACCCTCTGTGCCTTTTTCCCGCTACTGTTCTGGCCCGGCATTATGGGCGAGTTTATGGCGTTCTTGCCCAAGACCCTGATTATTACCCTATTGGCGTCATTGTTTGTGGCATTGGTTATTAACCCGACGATCTGTGCCCATATTATGACAGTTCATCCGGATCGCCGTGTTGAGGATAAAAAACCGCCACTGATCCTGAAAATATATGCCTGGTCATTGGAGTTTGCCCTGCGTCATCGTTTACTGGTTGTTCTGGCATCACTGCTCATGCTGGTTGGTATCACGACCCTCTATATCATGTTTGATCATGGGGTTGAGCTGTTCCCTGATACCGAACCCAATCGAGCCTTTGTCGAAATTGAAGCGCCGGTTGGCACCAATCTTGACACTTCGGATTTGTTGGCACGAACAGTAGAAGCTATTGCTTTGGCTGAGCCGGACATCAGTTTTGTCATTACCGATGTTGGCACAACCAACAGCGATGATGGTGGTGGTGGCAGTGTTCTCTCCAATTTGAGCAAGATCTCTTTAGAATTTGTCGATCGTCATGATCGCAAGGATCTGGCGACTGATGTGTTGGATCGTATCCGTCAGGCGGTTGCACCCATTCCAGGAGCCCATTTTATTGTAGATCAACAGGAGCAGGGCCCCCCCACCGGGCCCCCTGTCAACATTGAGGTCAGCGGTGATGACATCGATGTAATCGAGGGTTTGGTTAAAGAGATCTTTCAGCGCATCGAGTCGGTTCCCGGACTCGTCGATTTACAGGACGACCTGGCCCGGGCGCAACCGGAAATCCGGATTATGGTTGACCGTGAAAAAGCCAGTCTGCTGCAATTGTCCACCTCGGAAATATCGGAAATGGCCAAGGCCGCTATCAGCGGAACCAAACTTGGGGTTTTTAGGGAAGGGGAGGATGAGTACGATATTGTCGCGCGTTTTCCACCGACTCGGCGTCAATATCTTGCGGATATTGAAAACCTGTTGATTCCAGCTGAGACCGGGGTACCAATTCCCTTGTCGACCGTTGCCCATGTGGAAACCGGGGTAGGTTTCGGTTCGATCCGCCATCTTGATTTAAAACGTGTGGCCACCCTGTCAGCAGAAACCTACGGACGCAACAGCAACGAAGTCTTAATGGAGATCCAGGAGCGTCTTGCTGACCTGTCTCTGCCTAATGGTTATTTGATTGATTATTCAGGGGAGCAGGAAGAACAGAACAAGGCCACCGCCTTTTTGTCAAAAGCCTTTATTGGTGCCGTATTGCTGATTATGCTGGTGTTGGTGACCCAGTTCAATTCTTTGTTGCAGGCCTTAATTGTCATGACCACCGTTATTCTTTCCCTGACCGGGGTTTTCTTAGGCTTATTGATTACCGCCAAACCCTTTGGAATTATCATGACCGGGATCGGCGCCATCTCTCTTGCTGGTGTCGTGGTAAACAACGCGATTGTGCTGATCGATTACACCAACCAATTGATGCGTAGCGGCATGGATTCCTTTGCTGCCATTATGCGTGCCGGTATGGTTCGTTTTCGTCCGGTGTTACTAACGGCGGCAACCACAATCCTTGGTCTGCTGCCAATGGCTCTCGGAATCAGTTTTGATTTTCATACCTTCGGTTGGGAGATTGGCGGCGAATCATCAGAATGGTGGGGGCCAATGGCCGTTGCCGTTATTTTCGGGTTGGCTTTTGCGACCATATTGACCCTGATCGTTGTTCCGGTTCTCTACTCGCTGGCTGACTCCCTGCGTAATCGGTTCTGGTCTACGAAGAATGTTTAAATCCACTAAAAACCTTCTAGCCACCAAGACACCAAGGACTCCAAGAAGATCAGGTAAACTGTTTTCCTCTATCCATTTTTTTGTCTCTCTTGGTGCCCTTGGAACCTTGGTGGCTGATTGATTTTTCTGGATAAATAGTTTTTCCCTTGACGCTATAATTGATCTTTGCTAGAAAATCGTTCTTCATGCAATGGGGCGTCGCCAAGCGGTAAGGCACCGGATTTTGATTCCGGCATTCCAGAGTTCAGATCTGGCGCCCCAGCCATTCCCCAATTCATCAACATTTCCATCAGCCAGGATTCGAAGCGCAGCGAACGCTGACTTAATGTCAGAAAAGCGGCCATGGATGGCCGCGTCCCAGTGAAGCGCAGGGGAGCCGACGCAGGAATCGCCGTGATGGCGATGACGTAGTGGGCGAATCCTGGCGCCCAGCCATTACTCCCCAATTCCTCGGGCTGTTCCATCAGCCAGGATTCAGGCGCAGCGAACAACAATGTCAGAAAAAACTGGCCATGGATATGGCCGCGTCAGTGAGCGCAGGGCCGACGCAAAATCGCCGTGATGGCGATGACGTAGTGGGCGAATCCACGGCGCCCCAGCCAACTTTATCTTCTCAAGAAATAAAAACCCTTCAGTTGATTAATCTTCCAGTTTGCGGTAGATTTTCACGGCTTACTAAGTGAGAGGTATTTACTGATATCTAAAACTCCACCACCATCCACCGCAGAATCCTTTGTGTTCCTGGGTACGCCTGAGGGATGTCCTTGTCTATCGGCGAGGATGAACACTTGGGTGCCTTCTGCCCCGATACCACTATGCGCGACTGACGCCCCAGATGATCTGTCTGTTGCTCCGTCTGAGCGACTTATCGGTGAGGGGATTTACGCGTATCTCTGTGCCAATCCGGAAACGGAACAGGCCGCTGTTTACGCCAATATCCTGCGCCAGGCTTATCCTTTACGATTTCTGACATGGGTTCTGATTCTATATACGACCTGCGTCCTCATGATGATGTCGCGCTGCAGAATAAAATCCCTTTGCTGAATATTATTGCAATTGGACGAACATAATTTTGGCTTGCTGCACGAAGCTTGGTGCCTCTGTTTCAACCTGGCCGTTCATCCCAACCGTTTGATTTTTCGCGAGGAACAGCTTAAGGGTGCTCGCCAGTGGTTGAAAAAAGCCCGCCGTGTCCGGCCGCAGGATGTCAATAACCTCAATTATCTGGGACAGGTCTGCTACCTGTCCGGTAATTATCATCAGGCTAAACTTTACTGGCAACATGCTGTCAGCCGGATGGACAACGAGACAGATAAAACTCAGCTGCAACAGCGCCTCGATCATATTGAACATTGCGATCCTGCCTGCTCAACCCTTGCAGCTCAATTGGAGCAACTGGGCCAGGCTAACGACAGATGTTTGACTCCGGCGATCTGCCTTCGGCATATGAGCTGGTTGAAAAACTGGTTCATCAGGGGGATCTTCTGCGCGAACTGCCGGGTGCCGAACTCTATTATTTCATCGGCATCTGCCGCGAAGGGGCACAAGATCTGGCCGGCGCTTATGAAGCCCTGACCATGGCGACCCGGCTTGACGATAAACACGAGCAGGCACGCACAGCTCTTGAGCGTGTTTCACCAGTTTTATAAGAAGGAGTAACAATGGCTTCTTTCCGATTCGCTGATATTTTGTTGACTTTAGTTGTCCTGCTGATAACATTTGGTATTCTTTATCTGGTTGAACGGGGTCGCAACAAAGGTCACAAAAAAAAGAAAGAAGCTGGTTTTGCTCAAGATAAAAAACACTCAGACAATTAACACAAGGTGGCCTGTTGCCACATATTATCCTGACGGAGGATCACGATGAACCCACTTGCTGTGGAACTGAACGAACTGATTAAAAAAAACAATCCCCATACCCTCGAGATGCTGTCGGATCTGGGTAAGAACCTGTTCTTTCCCAAGGGGATTCTGAGCCAGTCGGCTGAGGCTAAAGAAAAAGCTCATAAATTTAATGCCACCATCGGAACCGCTACCGAAAAGGGCGGTCCCATGTTTCTTCAGTGCTTTCAGGATAAACTCAAGGACTTTGATCCCAAAGACATCTATCCCTACGCGCCGCCGGCCGGTAAGCCGGAACTGCGCAAGCTCTGGCGTGAGAAGATGCTGCGTGAAAACCCCAGCCAGCAGGATAAGGTGTTTGGCGTGCCGGTGGTTACCAATGCCCTGACCCACGGCTTGTCTATCGTTGCTGATCTGTTCATGGATGCCGGCGATCAGGTCGTGATGCCCGATATGATGTGGGGCAACTATAACCTGACCTTTGTCACTCGCCGTGGTGCGGTGGTTAAAAAATTCACCACCTTTACCGAAGCCGGTGGTTTTAATGTTGATGCGTTCAAAGCTTGTCTCAAGCAGACAGCTGCGGAAAAGGGCAAGGCGATTGTCCTGCTCAACTTCCCCAACAACCCCAGTGGCTATACCCCTACTGTAGCTGAAGGCGATGGCCTGGTTGCTGCCCTTAAAGAAGTTGCCGCCGATGGTTGTAACCTGGTGGTCGTCACCGACGATGCCTATTTTGGTCTTTTTTACGAAGACTCACTCAAAGAGTCATTGTTCGGCAAACTGGCGAACCAGCACCCTCGTCTGCTCACTGTCAAACTTGATGGTGCGACCAAAGAGGAGTTCGTCTGGGGCTTCCGCGTTGGCTTTATCACCTTTGCCGACGGCACGGGCGGTGATAACAATGAAGTGTTGACGGCACTGGAGAAAAAGACCCTGGGGATTATCCGTGCGACCATATCCAACTGTCCGCATCCGTCACAGACCTTTGTTATTGACGCCTTGCGCTCACCTGATTTTGACCAACAGAAGCAGGAAAAGTTCGAGGTAATGCAGGGGCGTGCTCTCAAGGTGAAGGACGTTCTGGCCAATACTAAATATTCCGATTCCTGGAATTTTTACCCCTTTAATTCCGGCTATTTTATGTGTCTGGGGCTAAAAAGGGTCGATGCCGAAAAACTGCGCGTTCATCTGCTAGACAAGTATGGTGTCGGCACCATTTCCATCGGCAGCAAGGATCTGCGCATCGCTTTCTCCTGTATCGAGGAGGAAGACATTCAGGAGTTGTTTGACTTGATTCTTCAAGCGGAGCAGGATTTATCATAATTCGTTTCCAGATCAGAAACTTATTCTAAAACAGAAGGGCTGCTGTTGATCGCAGCCCTTTTGTTTTGCCGACTAGCCGAATCCTTCTCCTGGGGGAGAAGGTGGCTGAAAGCAGGATGAGGGGGCTTTAAATGGTCAAAATCTCCCCCTCACCCTAGCCCTCTCCCTCAGGGAGAGGGAATAAATTTGTATCTCCGAAAGGTTGTTAGGTTTCAGCATATTTAATGGTCTTTTTGGCACTGGTAGAATGGTTTGCTATGGAAAGCAGTCAACTTACAGCGAAATTGAGTCAACAGATTCCGGTTTTTTCGGAGTTCTTTGACGCTCTGCGGGCCAGCGGTCTGACCACCTGGCTGGTTGGTGGTTGTGTGCGTGATCTGTTACTAGGTGAAAAATGTGCTGATATTGATGTGGTCAGCAGCGCGGATCCAAGCGATTGGGCGCGCAGTTGGGCGAAGGGGAGGGGATACTGGTTCTGGCTCGACGAGCAACGTCACCAGAGTCGAATTCTGCTGGCTGACGGCATTTCTTTTGACTTCGCCCCGTTGCGCGCAACTACCATCACTGGTGATCTGCAAGCGCGCGACTATACCATCAACGCCATCGCTATCCCCAGCAACGAACCTGCTCACCTATTTGACCCTTTAAATGGTATTGCTGATCTCAAAAACCGGTGTCTGAAAATGTGTGCTGTCGGCAGTTTCAGTGATGATCCGCTGCGGATTCTTAAAGGGCTCCGTCATGCCGCTGTTCTGAATTTTTCCATCGAGGATCAAACCATCGCTGCCATGACGCAGAAGTCACAGCAACTGAAACAGGTGGCGGCGGAGCGGATACGTGAAGAACTGTTGAAGATTGTTGCCGTCAGAAATATCTCATACGCGCTCCAGATGTTATCGAGGACAAGGGTGCTCCAGGTACTTTTAGGCCTGCCTGGGTCGATTTGGTCTGAACATGAATACGTTGCCGCCCATCAATCCCTTGTTGACCGGTTTGCTGCCTTTGATGGACTACATCAGCTCGCCGTCAACAAGGAATTACAGCAACAACGTCCGGTGTTTCACCTGGCCGCGCTGTTAATGGCGTATGCACCTCAACGATTCGACCAGATGTATCCAGACCTGCGTCTGAGCAGGGCCCAGCTGCGTCTGTTGGGTGCCCTGCGTGATGAACTGCCGACACCATGGCTCCAGCAGTTGCGCCTGATTTCATCAGATCGTCAGCGCGCTCTGGCAGTAGAACAGCTGGAACCTTGTAGCGCGGAGCGGGTTTTTTATCATGGCTGGGGCCGGGGGCAACTTCAGGATGATACAGTAATCGCCCTGCTGAGGGCTTATGAGCAACAGCAGCAAAACAGCCGCATTCCTGATCTGCTTGATGGCCATACCATCCGGCAATATGCCGGTATTGACAACAGGATCATTGGTAAGTTGCTGCACCAGATTAAAACGCTGGAAATAGCAGGAAGTATTCATTCAGCAGAAGATGCCCACAGGTGGTTACGGGGGCATTTTGGATTTGACAAAAACTGATGGCTATCTCTATACTGCGCTCCACCAAGCGGGAATAACTCAGTTGGTAGAGTATCAGCTTCCCAAGCTGAGAGTCGCGGGTTCGAATCCCGTTTCCCGCTCCAATAAAAACAAGGGCTTAACCAGAAATGGTTAGGCCTTTTTGGCTATCTGGTCTCTATCTCACCGGCTGTCGGGCTACGATTTGGAACAGGAAGATCCGTAGATCTAAGCTGTCACCATCGATTTTCACAGCAATTCAGAAACGATGAACATCCTGTCAGGTTTTATGGTCGGAAAACAAAGAACCAAACAACGGCATATCCATCCCACCATCGGCGAACCTTATAAAGAGCGTTAGCTCTGAAAGCCGCTAATGAAGA
This sequence comes from Deltaproteobacteria bacterium, assembly GCA_018399135.1. Taxonomy (GTDB): domain Bacteria; phylum Desulfobacterota; class Desulfuromonadia; order Desulfuromonadales; family Geopsychrobacteraceae; genus Pelovirga. Next base: position 39,611 of record JAGYPB010000022.1, read on the forward strand.
GTCGCTTCATGTCAAAAACCGCTCGCAGGATCTCCGGCAGGCTGTTGCTCAGGCGGTGATCATCGTCAACGGCGATCAGGCGCTCACCAAAAACCGCACTACAGGAAAAAGGTACGATGGTATCTGCTGTGCCGTGAATCACGATTGTTGGGGGTAATTTATCAAGATCCAGATCTTTTGCCGCAGGGCGATGAATGGCCGGAGCACAGAGAACCATGCCGGCAACCTTGCCCGGACTGGCCTGGTTCAGTAACAGCGCCATCAACCCACCCATACTCGAACCAACCACAAGGACAGGGTCTTTTTCTGTTTCGAGTTGTTGTTGAATAATGTCCAGGCGCTGCGACTCGTCTTTGACTCCGGAGCAATCAGGTGCTAGAACCTCACCAAACATCCATGTCAGCGCCTGATATTTGCTACCATGGGGGCCAGACTCCAGGCCGTGAAGGAACAGGATTTTCATTTCATTACCTCAGTAAGTGCAATGTCCCTTAAGCTTCAGGATAGATAACGGCGCCATGGCTGTTCCAGTGCTAGTTTGATCATTAATAACAGGGCTGGCGCGAGGTGAAAAAACAGATCAAAGATATCAAGAGGCCGGGTCAGTTCACCCTGCATGAGAAAACGGGTTTTTTCCACCAGATGCGGCTCGGGGGAGAAGGGAGCCAGGCCCAGGAGCAGGGTGGCTGCAATCAGCAGCGGATAGTTCAGATGGGAGAAAAGTCTTTTCATAGCTTTCATCATAGCAGGTTTGGTTCTATTGCATGGACCTTGGGGGAAATAATACAGTCTTTGAGGGACCAGGGGCACGGCGCGTCCGTTGCGCCCAGAAGATCAACCAACACCTTCAGTTTTTTTTACAACAAAAGGTTTACATATGGACACAACAATAGCTAAAACTGACGTTATGGAAGTAGATTTACACGGGGAATCCGACTGGAGCAGTTTTGATGCGCCGGCACTGGTGGGCAATTCGTTGCGATTTATTTCCGGCGATCCACACGGGGAGCGCTTTCGCGTCCGTTACTATCGTGATGCTGCGCAGCAACTCAAAGCACGGGTGTGGTTTGGTCCGGAAACCGAAGGGCCGCCTGGTCATGCCCATGGTGGTGCGATTGCGGCGGTGCTTGACGAGGTTTTGGGGTTATCTGCCTGGGCCGCAGGCCATGCGGTTGTTGTTGCCAACCTCAATGTCAGTTTTCGTAACCTGGTACCGTTAAAGACTGTTGTGACGGTCGATAGTCAGGTAGTGTCAGTTGCCGGGCGCAAGGTACTGGTAACGGGGCGGGTATGCAATGGCTCAGCGGTTTTCGCTGAAGCGGAATGCCTGTGTATTGCTATCCGTCATCATCCCGCTGGTGATAAAAATGAGGAGACAGGTTGATGGGTTGCGATCGGGTCAATAACTGTCAAACGGCATTGATTGCTAACGGGTTCAAGGTATATTTAGCCAAAGACCGGCAACAGGCACGCCGTGTTTTTTTTGAAAAGATTTTTCCTGATCATAAATCTGATCTTATTTCATGGGCTGATTCCTTGACCATGGAGGCTACCGGGGTATTGGCAGATCTCCAGGCGGATCCAACACTCAACAGGATCAACACCTTTGACGCCACAGCAAAACGGGGCGAAATAGTCGAACGTCGCCGTCAGGCATTGCTTGCTGACCTGTTTTTGACCGGTACCAATGCCATCACGTCGTGCGGCAAACTGGTTAATCTGGATATGATCGGTAACCGCACCGGGGCAATCTCGTTTGGGCCGAAAAAGGTTGTGCTGTTTGTTGGTCGAAACAAAATCGTTCATACCCTTGAAGACGCTTTCGATCGCATCAGAAATCATGCTGCACCCCTCAATGCCAAACGCCACAACATGGCAACTCCTTGCGCACAAACGGGACGTTGTCACGATTGTCGCTCGCCTCAACGCATCTGCAATACCTGGTCGATTCTGGACAAGTGCTACCCTTCAGAACGCATCAGTGTTGTGTTGATTGATGAAGATTTAGGACTGTGACATGATGGCCGTCTGAGTCATGCTGTTGGCGCAATGGGATGTTTTGTTCTTGTGGTCGTGACTTGCTGCCTGATCAAGCTGCTCGGCCATTAGTTTTTCGTGATATTTTATAACTTGAAATTTGCCTACACGATTTATTCATTTTTACTGACAAGGCTTGAATAGCACAAGGAGACCTCCATGCAGACCAAGATCATCCTTCCGGAGTCAAAGATTCCACGCCAATGGTACAATATTATTCCTGACATGCCCGGTCCTTTGGCCCCGGTTATTCATCCAGGCACGATGCAACCGGTTTCTCCCGATGATTTGCTCCCCCTGTTTCCCATGCCTTTGATTGAGCAGGAGGTGTCGACCCAGCGCTGGATCGATATCCCCCAGGAGATTCTTGATATTTACCAGCTTTGGCGGCCTGCTCCCATGTTTCGTGCCCACCGCCTGGAAAACGTCCTCGGTACCCCGGCAAAAATCTACTACAAATACGAAGGTGGTTCTCCTGCCGGCTCCCATAAGCCCAACAGCGCGATTCCACAGGCTTATTACAACAAGATTTTCGGAACCCGGCGCATCGCTACTGAAACCGGTGCCGGTCAGTGGGGATCGTCTATTTCTTTGGCGTGTCAGATGTTTGGGCTGGAATGTACCGTATACATGGTGAAGGTTTCCTACAACCAAAAACCCTATCGTAAGAGCATGATGCAACTCTGGGGCGCTAACGTTATTCCCTCGCCCTCGAATCAAACTCAGGCCGGGCGCACAATTCTCGCACAACATCCTGATAGTAATGGCTCCCTGGGTATTGCAATCAGTGAAGCGGTGGAAGATGCTGCCAGCCGTGAAGATACCCGCTATGCTTTAGGTAGCGTACTTAACCATGTCTGCCTGCATCAGACGATCATCGGTCTTGAGGCCAAGGCGCAAATGGAAATGATTGGAGATTATCCTGATGTCGTCATTGGTTGTCATGGCGGTGGTTCTAACTTTGCCGGTATTGCTTTTCCCTTTGTAGCCGACAAGGCTAACGGCAAGCAGGTGCGGGTTGTTGCGTTAGAACCGGCAAGCTGCCCGACACTGACCAGGGGCGTATACGCTTTTGACTACGGTGATACGGCAAAAATGGCACCGGTGTCCAAGATGTATACCCTTGGCCATGATTTTATGCCGCCGGGTATCCATGCTGGTGGATTACGCTATCATGGCGCTTCCCCGCTGGTTTCCCAGCTCGTGCATGCCGGTATCGTCGAAGCCAGGGCTGTTCAGCAACTGGCCTGTTTTGACGCTGCGGTACAATTTTCCCGTTGCGAAGGGATTATCCCGGCACCGGAATCGAGTCATGCCATCCGTGGTGCCATTGATGAAGCTCTTTTGGCCAAAGAAGAAGGAAAAGAAAAAACCATTCTTTTTAATCTCTCCGGCCATGGCCATGTTGATATGACCGCTTATGATGATTACTTTGCCGGTAAGCTCAATGACTATGAGTATCCTGAAGAAGAAATCAAGGAATCATTGTCGCATCTGCCCAAGGTTGGTTAAAGTAAGGTATGATGAATAAAAAAGTAGTTTCAATAGATCAGAGCATTCAACTTAACTGTCCTTATTGCGGAACCGCAACCTATTGGCAGAATAACCCGTCGCGCCCATTTTGCTCTGAACGCTGTCGTTTTATTGATCTCGGGCGTTGGGACAATGAAGAATACGCGGTACCCGGTGAAAAGATGCAGGAACCTGTTGATGATCCGGACGAGTCGCCATTACCTTGATTTGAGGAGAAACCATGTATCATCTATCCATCCTGACCAGTTTTGCTGCCGCTCACAATCTGCTCCATTATCAGGGCGATTGTGAGAACTTGCATGGTCACAATTGGAAGGTTGAAGTAACAGTCAGTGCAGAAAATCTCGACAAGTCAGGTCTCGGCATCGACTTCAAGATTTTGAAAAAACATACGCGTGAGGTGATGAACTACCTGGATCACAAATATCTCAATGATCTGGAAGCTTTTAAAGATATCAGCCCTTCTTCGGAGCAGATTGCCAGGTTTGTTTTTGAACAATTGCAAGAGTCGCTGCAACAATATGAGGTGATCATTCAGAAGGTGACGGTGTGGGAATCGGATAACGCGTATGCTGCATACACCCTCAGCTGATCTGATTGAAATTTTTTCCTCGCTGCAGGGGGAGGGGGAGTTATTAGGGCGACGCCAGGTTTTTATCCGGTTTGCCGGGTGTAATCTCGACTGTGACTACTGTGATACCAGTTTCATAAGTAGAAGCTTGTGTCTGGTAGAAGAAGATTCCGGCTCCGGCGCTCTGGTCGAATATGAAAACCCGGTCCCTCTTGAGCGGGTTGTCGATCTGCTCAAACTGTGGCTGAAGGCATACCCCGGGGCCCATCACTCTATCAGCATCACCGGCGGCGAACCTTTGTTGCATGCCGAATTGCTTGAAATCTGGCTACCCCATCTGCGGCAACTCCTGCCGATCTCCCTCGAAACCAATGGCACCTTACCGGTAGCGTTACGACTGATTATCGATCATCTTGATTATGTCGCCACGGATATTAAACTACCGTCGGTATCCGGACAGTCAACAGACTGGCAGGCGCATGCCGATTTTCTCGCAATTGCCACACAAGCACAGTGCTCGGTGAAAGTGATTATCGGTGAAAACACCACCGATGATGAACTGCTCGACGCCGCGCGGCTGGTCCAGGACGTCAGTCCATCAACCCCCATGATTCTGCAACCGGTTACCCGCAACAACCGGGTAGGGGTTTCGGTCCCACGGCTCCTGGCACTGCAAGCCCTTGTTTCTGCTGTCCACCCTGAAGTTCTTGTCATCCCACAAACCCATGTTTTTCTAGGAGTTAAGTAGTTGTTGTCAGAATTAACATGAGGTTTTTTTATCTGTTTTACACCGGATAGTGGATCCTATGTCAAGGGACGCGATTGTTTCCCGTTGGGTCATCCATGACCGCTTGTTGTCGCCGTCCATGGCGACAAACACCCTTGCCACAGGAACCCCGATCCTGCGCAAGGACTACAGCTGAATAGTTACCAAAAAACAAAATTGATCCACCAGTGGAGATAGTGATCAAGTATTTACAACTCAAAATAACATGTTTCACCAGATCTTTTGCATAGCATTGTGACATTTGCCCGGCCGGCCTGCTTGTGCGTACAATGGGGGCTTGGTTCACAGTCAATTAGTGTGGAACAGATACAACTATCAACTGAAAGGCACAGGCAATGTTTTTCCCTTTTTCCTACAACGAACCACTGTTTCGTCCACCATCGGAGGCGCGCTCATTGATTTTTCAGGTGACCATCGGTTGTTCGCAGAACAGCTGCGGTTTTTGCGGTATGTACAAGATGAAGCGTTTTTCCTGTCGCTCCCTAAACGAGGTCCTCGCTGAAATCGAGTGCATCCCGGCAAACTATCGCCCAATGATCCAGCGGGTGTTTCTTGGTGACGGTGACGGGCTGGTCTACCCCCAGGACGACCTGATAGCTGTACTTGATCGTCTGGCGCAAACCTTC
>JAGYPB010000023.1 GCA_018399135.1 Deltaproteobacteria bacterium
TTGTAACGACTCAACTTTACCCTTGCACAAGGTCGGGGATCCTGTGCTGAACAGATAGTTTTTCTTTTCTTCACTGTCGCTATTACCGGCAGTAACATATAGAGGCTGTAGATGGCTCAATCACTGGTTATTGTCGAATCACCGGCTAAAGCTAAAACCATCGAAAAATTTCTTGGCAAGGGATACAGGGTACTTGCTTCCTATGGGCACGTCCGCGCCCTGCCCAGCAAACAGGGATCAGTGGACACCGAGGATGATTTCAAACCCAAATATCAGATACTGCCCGAGAGCAGTAAACACATAGCCGCGTTAAAAAAAGAAATTGGTAGAAGTTCGGAACTGATCCTCGCGACCGACCTTGACCGGGAAGGGGAGGCCATCGCCTGGCACCTGCTGGAAGCTCTCGGTATCGATGAAGGTGCCAAGAACCCGGTGGTCAAGCGCGTCACCTTTCATGAGATCACCCAAAACGCCATTACTGAAGCAATGGCCAAACCGCGCACCATTTCACGCAACATGGTCGATGCCCAGCAGGCACGTTCCATTCTCGATTATCTGGTCGGTTTTAACCTGTCTCCTTTTTTGTGGAAAAAGATCCGTTACGGGCTCTCTGCCGGTCGCGTTCAGTCTGTCGCCCTGCGCCTGATATGTGAGCGTGAAAATGAGATAGAAGCCTTTGAGTCGCGTGAATACTGGAGTATTGAAGCGCTGCTTGCCAAGACCGAAAAGGCTACGTTCAGCGCCAAACTCCACGCCCACAACGGCAAGAAACTCGACAAATTTGCCCTCACTGACAAACAACAGACCGACGCGATCCTCAGCGAACTGGAGCAGGTGCGCTTTGTAGTCGACAAGCTGGAGCAGAAGGAGCGCAAACGCAACCCTGCGCCCCCCTTCACCACCAGTACCCTGCAGCAGGAAGCCAGTCGCAAACTCGGCTTTTCCGCACGCAAAACCATGAGTGTCGCGCAGAAACTTTACGAGGGGATTACCGTTGATGACGGCACCCACGGTCTGATTACCTACATGCGAACTGATTCAGTCGCCCTGTCCGAGACAGCAACCAGCGAAGCACGCTTGTTAATTGAGCAACAATATGGCGCCGAATATGCCCTGGCAAAACCCCGGGTTTTTCGCAACAAAAGCAAAAACGCCCAGGAAGCCCATGAAGCGGTTCGCCCAACCGGGCTGATGCGCGTTCCGACAACCCTCAAGCCCTTTCTTAATTCCGATCAGTTCCGCCTCTACGAATTGATCTGGAAACGTACCGTCGCATCACAGATGGCACAGGCGATTTTCGATGCCACGACCGTTGATATCAGTGCCGGCGACAGCTATAGTTTTCGCGCCACGGGGCAGGTGATTCGCTTTCCCGGCTTCATGACCCTCTACATTGAAGGAACCGATCATCAGGATGACGAACAGCAGGAAGGACTGCTGCCGCCGTTGAGTGTGGGGGAAGAGTTGCACAAAGAACAGCTGCTCCCGCAGCAGCATTTCACCCAGCCACCACCACGCTTTACCGAAGCCAGCCTGGTCAAAAGCCTGGAAGAATACGGCATTGGTCGCCCTTCTACCTACGCCAGTATCATGAACACCCTGGTCACCCGCAAGTACGTGCGCCTCGAGAAACGGACCTTTTTCCCGGAGGATACCGGGCGCGTTGTCACCAAACTGCTGACCGAACACTTCAGCCAATATGTCGATTATGACTTTACCGCTGAGCTTGAAGAGGAACTGGACGCCATTTCACGCGGCGAAAAAGCCTGGATTCCAGCCATTCGTCAGTTCTGGGAGCCCTTCATCGAACTACTCAAACGCAAGGAAAAAGAGGTCAGTAAAACCGATGTTACCACCGAAAAAACCGATAAAATCTGTCCTGAATGTGGCAAGGAACTGGTCATTAAACTGGGCCGCGCCGGGCGTTTTCTCGCCTGTTCCGGATTTCCCGACTGTCGCCACACCGAGCCCCTTGCCGGACAGGCTGAGGACATGGAAGAACCGGTTTTTTCCGACGAAAAATGTGAAAAGTGCGGCAGTCAGATGCTCATCAAGACCGGTCGCTATGGCAAGTTTCTGGCCTGCAGCGGGTATCCTGAGTGCAAGAACATTCAGCCTCTGGAAAAGCCTAAATCCTTAGGGATATCCTGCCCGGGTTGCGGCGAAGGCGAAATGATGGAGAAAAAAAGCCGTTACGGAAAAATTTTCTATTCCTGTAATCGTTATCCCAAATGCAAATACGCCTTGTGGAATCCACCAACCAGCGAACCCTGTCCTAAATGTGCCTGGCCCCTTACCGAGATGAAAACCACTAAACGGTTTGGAACCGTACAGCGTTGCCCACAGACTGAGTGTGGCTGGGAAAAGGTGATTACCCCGCCGGAAAAGAAGGCAACGACAGCAAAAGCATCCGCAAAAAAAGCGCCGGCAAAAAAGAAGACCCCAGCCAAAAAGCCTGCCGGAGCCAAAAAAACAACAGAATAACAGCTGTCTGGATAAATCAATGAGCATCACTATTATCGGCGCCGGTCTGGCAGGCTGTGAAGCAGCCTGGCAAGCTGTTGCGTCAGGCATTCGCGTTCATCTGTTGGAGATGAAGCCGCTACAATTTTCTGCTGCCCATGAAAGTTCAGATCTGGCTGAACTGGTTTGTTCCAACAGCCTGCGCGGTAGAGGCATGAACAACGCCGTCGGCTGTTTAAAAGAAGAAATGCGTCGCTGCGGCTCCCTGATCATTGAAGCTGCCGACGCGACCGCAGTACCGGCAGGAGGAGCCCTGGCCGTCGACCGTGATAATTTTTCGCGCTATATCACCGAAAAAATCACCTCTCACCCCTTGATTGACCTGACCAGAACCGAGGCCACCGAACTGCCAGGCCAGGGAACCACCATTCTTGCCAGCGGCCCCCTGACCTCGGAGCCGTTGTCAGTGGCACTGGCTGAACTGACCGGTAACGAGCATCTCTACTTCTACGATGCCATCGCACCGATCATCGAGGCTGATTCCATTAATACCAGCATTACCTGGCGCGCATCACGTTACGGGCGCGGCGGCGATGACTACATCAACTGTCCTTTAAGTAAAGAGGAATACGATGGTTTTGTCGCTGCATTGCTTACAGCTGACAAGGTGGCCGGACGTGAGTTCGAAAAAATAACCCATTTTGAGGGGTGCATGCCCATCGAAGAGATGGCAGCGCGTGGCCATCAAACCCTTTCATTCGGCCCGATGAAACCGGTCGGCCTGCCTGACCCAGGTACCGGCCGACCTCCGCATGCGGTAGTTCAATTACGCCAGGACAACTGTCACGCCACCCTCTACAACATGGTTGGCTTTCAGACACGGCTGACCTATCCGGAACAGAAACGTCTTTTCGCCATGATTCCGGGGCTTGAGCAGGCGCGCTTTGCGCGACTCGGCAGCATGCACCGCAACACCTTTATTAATGCCCCGACCTGCCTGAATCAGACCCTGCAGTTTCAGCGTGCCCCGCACATCTACGCAGCCGGGCAAATCACCGGCGTTGAGGGGTATGTTGAGTCAGCCGCCAGCGGCTTTCTAGCCGGATTATTCGCCGCCAGTCATCTACATGGCAAAAACGTCCCCATGCCCCCGGCTGAAACCGCCTTTGGGGCCCTCTTGGGTCATCTGGCAAGCGCCGACCCTGACAATTTTCAGCCAATGAATGTCAACTACGGTCTTTTCCCTCCTCTGGAGGGAGGACGAAGAAAGCGTACAGAACGACGCCTGGCTATGGCGGAGCGCGCCCTGGCAGCACTACCCGCCTGGTGGCAACAGATCCTGGCGCTACGATCGGACGTGCTGGAGAGCGATAATGGATGACACCCTGATACTCGCTTCCGCTTCCCCTCGCCGTAAAGAACTGCTGGAACAGATCGGCCTGCCATTCAGCGTAATGCCGAGCAGCGTTAAGGAGACCATCAAAGCCGACGAGACCCCGGAGAACATGGTTATCCGTTTAAGTCTGGACAAAGCTCGTGACATTGCCGGGCGTTCTGACATCAGCGCCCGCTGGATTATCGGCAGCGATACCATCGTCGTCTGCAATGAGCAGATTCTCGGCAAACCGACAGACAATCAGGATGCTACCGCCATGCTGCGCCAACTGTCCGGCACCAGTCATATGGTGGTCAGCGGCTATGCCATCATCGACCGCCGACAACAAATCGAGCGGACTGAAGCGGTCACCACCAGGGTGCGCTTTCGGCAATTGACAGAGGAAGAAATCACGCGTTACATTGCCACAGGTGAACCGTCTGATAAAGCCGGTGCCTACGCCATTCAGGGAATCGGTGCCTGTTTTGTCAGTGGTATCGAAGGCAGCTATACCAATGTCGTTGGTCTGCCCTTGTGCCGCCTGACCCTGGCGTTGAAAGAGCTGGGCGTTCCCCTGGTGATCTAAAGCAGCCGCAGCTCTGAAAAACTCTTTCAGGTTATCTACTTCGTTCCAACAAAACAGGAGGTAGAGGGTCGGGGTTCCTTCGGAAGGGTGTGGGTTTCTGTCGCCATGGAGGGCGAAAAGCGTCCCTCTGCCCGACGCAACATAAATAAATCAGACTCTCTTATTTTCCGGAGACCAGCCCATGACCTCTATCTCTAAAAATATCGATCAGATTCGTGGCCGCATCGCTGATGCGTGTGGCAACAGCGGACGCCACCCCGCCGATATCCGTCTGGTAGCGGTTTCCAAGGTCAAACCGGCAGAGTTGATCGACGAAGCCTTTGCTGCCGGCCAGCAACTCTTTGGTGAGAGCTACGTGCAGGAGTTTCGGGATAAGGAGCCCACCGTTAGAAGCCCGGTGGAATGGCACTTTATCGGTGCGCTGCAGAGCAACAAGGTGAAATATCTACGCGGCAAGGTAACCCTGATCCACTCGGTGGATCGGTTCTCTCTGGCCAAAGAAATCAACCAGCAATGGGGGAAGATTGATGCCGTTGCTCCAATCCTGTTGCAGGTCAATGTCGGCGATGAAAACAGCAAAGCCGGCTGTGCTATCGCTGAATTGCCGGAACTGACCAGCAAAGTTGCCGCGTTACCGCACCTCAAGATCCATGGCCTGATGTGCCTCCCCCCCTACTTCGATGATCCGGAGCAGGTACGCCCGTATTTCCGACAACTGCGGGAACTTGCCGCAAGGATCGTGGAAGAGCAGATTCCCGGTGTAAGCATGAAGGAGTTGTCTATGGGAATGAGTGGCGACTTCGAGGTGGCAATCGAAGAGGGGGCGACCCTGGTGCGCATTGGCACAGCCATTTTTGGGGAGCGCAACTGATTTGATAGCGGATCCGCAACCCCAATTTCTGATATTTGATCTCGACGGCACCCTGATCAACTCTATCCCCGACCTGTTGACCGCACTCAATCTGCTGCGCTGCGAATTGGCACTCGATCCATTGACAGCTATCCAGGTTACCCGGATGGTTGGTGACGGGGCGACCATGCTGGTCAAGCGAGCCCTGGGAGATGATCTTTTCGAGCAACGCCATCTGCAACGTTTTCTTGAATTATATGGTCAGCACCTGCTTGAGCAGACCCATTGTTATCCCGGTATCGAAGAATTGCTGCAGCGACACGACCCTAAGCACATGGCGCTGGTCACCAACAAACCGATTCTCTATACCCATAAAATTCTGGCTGGACTCAAACTTTCCCAGTTTTTCGCAGCGGTCATTGGTGGTGATTCCTATCCTCACAAAAAACCCCACCCCTACCCCCTACAACAGGCACTTCTGAAACTTGATGGCCGGCCGCAACAAGCGCTGATGATTGGCGATCATCATACTGATCTTTATGCTGCCCGGGATGCCGGCATCGCTACCTGCTTCTGCGCCTACGGTTTCGGTAACTGCGGCGATTATCTGCCCGACTATCAGGTGACCGATGCCAGAGAGCTGATGACCCTGTTGCCGGGTAAAAGTCGTTGACCGATTCCCACCTGACCTATCGCGAAATTTCGTGGTTTTTCTTTCCGCTGCTGCTCAATGTACAGCTCATGAGCATCTCCCATACCATCATTAACGGTGCCCTGGCGCGAATGGAAAACTATGTGACCGCCCTGGCCGGCATCTCTGTCGCCATGATTGTCCATCTGTTTATTTCCTCACCCTCATACCAGAATCATACGGTAACCATTGCCATGGTGCGGGGACGTAATTCGTTAAAGGGAGTGCTGATCTTTATCATGCTGGTTGCACTCTATGTCACCCTGATGCTGGGGTTGATTGCCTTTACTCCCCTGGGTGATCTCGTGCTTGTCACCCTGCTCGGCACTCCTGTCGATGTGGCTCGGGAGGCTCAAAAAGCCCTGATGATGATGACATTGCTCCCCTTTTTTACCGGCATGCGCGGGTTCAGCCAGGGGATGCTAATCCGTGCGCGGCGCACCGGACTTGTCTCTTTGGCAACCGGTATTCGGGTTGGCGGGTTGTTTCTATTTCTACTGATCGGACGCTACTGGTTTGATGGCGCCCAACTCGGCGCCTTTGCCCTGGTCAGTTGCGTTGTTACCGAAACCCTGGTGATCTCGTGGATTGCCTGGCGAGTACACCCGCCCCTGTTGCGCCACGGAGGAGAGAAAAGTACCGCCGATATCCTGCGTTATGCCTTTCCCCTGGCCTACTCGTCATGCCTGCAACAGACAATTCCCCTGCTGATCAGCGCCATTATCGGCCGACTACATGATGGTGCCCTGGCATTAGCGGCCTTCGGCGTCATCCGCGGATTTTTGTTTCTGCTCGCCGGCCCCATGCGCAATCTGCAGCAGACCTATATGACCCTGGTTAAATCGGCGAATGACTACCGTACCCTGGTCTATTTCAGCTGCAGCCTGTCAGCTGTCATGGGGATGATTATTCTTCTCACGGCGGGGCCCTTCCATCAACTGATTCTCGGTCGGTTTCTTGGCATTGAAACCGAACTACGCAACTATCTGCGCCTGGCTTTCGCCGCCTGTGCCCTGTTTCCCTTCATGTATGCGGCCGGCAATTTGTTGCGCGGCTGGTTTTCCGGGGCTGAACAGACCCGCCAGCTGGGACGCTCGACCCTGATCAAAAGCTGTTTTCTGCTGTTATTGTGGTGGCCTCTGATCACCTGGCAACCCCCGATCTCCGGAATAGCGCTTGCGATTGCACTACTGCTTGCTGCTGAAATGCTCGAAGCCGGCTATCTCTATCGTCAGCGCAAAAATCAACCCGCAGCCCTTCGAGCTCTTGCGCCCTACTAAGTCACGGCGCTAAGATGACCCATGACTGCAGCGTCGAAAAAACATCCCTGCTCCGACTGCCGCCATTGTCAATGGTGTAGTGACGAACGATGTCAACTCTGCCTGAAAACAACAACACCACCACGTTTGTCGATTCGCGAACAAATTGCTCTCTATGAGGGTTTGAACAACCACTGCGGGTACCTGCAAATGGACGATAAAGCGCGCAAATCGAGATCGTAAGACGGTGCTGCCTGTACAACACTTTTTTCATGACAACAACTGTTTGACTGTGTTTAAATGCGCCCTTCAAAAAAACTATGGAGGAGACGCCCATGTATAGTTGTTCCGACCTGAAAAAAGGGTTGAAAATAATGATCGATGGTGAGCCGCATGTCATCGCCCAGTATGATTTCACCAAGCCCGGCAAAGGCCAGGCCTTATACAAATGCAAGCTGCGTAACATGATTACCGGCAGCCTCTTTGATCGCACCTATCGTAGCGGCGAATCGTTCGAACCGGCGCACCTTGAAGAGCGGGAAATGCAGTATCTGTATCAAGATGATAGCGGCTACGTGTTTATGGACAAAAAATCCTACGAACAGATTACTCTGACGGAAGAAACTCTGGAAACTGAGAAATACTTTCTCGTTGATAATATGGATGTTGAAATCCTCATGCATGGTGATCGTGGTATCGGGATCAGCCTGCCAAACTTTGTCAATCTGCGCGTCATCCAGACTGACCCCTGGGTGAAGGGCGATACTGCCGCCGGCAACAATAAACCGGCTACGGTGGAAACAGGGTACACTCTGGCTGTCCCCTCTTTTGTCGAAGAAGGAACACTGATCCAGATCGACACCCGTAGCAGAGAATATGCAACCCGCGTCAAGGAATAGCTGTGGAACAAAACTGGCAATTAGCCCGTAAGCGTAAAACAATTGAACACCGCGCCCGAATCCTCCACCAGATTCGGGCGTTCTTTGTTGAACAGGGTTTTATCGAGGTCGAAACCCCGGCGCGCATTCCCGTCAATGCTCCCGAACTCCATATTGACGCAATTCCGAGTGATGGCTGGTATCTGCAGACATCACCGGAACTGTGCATGAAACGACTGTTGGCTGCCGGTTACGATAATATTTTTCAGATTTGTCATTGCTGGCGTGCTGCAGAGCGCGGACCAAACCATCTTCCTGAATATACCATGCTCGAATGGTACCGCCGTGACTGCGACTACCAGCAACTCATGAGTGACTGTGAAGAACTTATCAGCAGTCTGGTTGAGCATGAAACACTTACCTGGCAAGGGCAAGAAATTGACATGACAAGACCATGGCCGCGATTAACCGTTCAACAGGCATTTTTGCAACACAGTTCTACTTCGCTCTCACAAATCACCGACGCAAATTTTTTTTCGGAACTGATCAGCAATGAAATAGAACCGGCACTGCCACCGAATAAACCACTGTTTCTTATCGACTACCCAACATTACAAGGTTCACTGGCGCGCCGGAAAACCGAGGATCCCGGCTTCGTAGAGCGGGTGGAACTCTACATTGCCGGGCTTGAGCTTGCCAACGGTTTTTCCGAACTAACTGATGCAGCAGAACAGCGCCAGCGCTTCGTGAAGGAAGAAATTCAACGTCAAGAGTCCGGCAAACCACCTTGCCCACTGCCGGAAAAATACATTGACGAACTGGAAACCCTCACAAATGCTACAGGAATTGCTCTCGGCATAGACCGCCTGGTGATGCTTCTTTGCAACCAACCTACAATTGACGAAGTTGTTTGTTTCACTCCGGAACAACTATGAATGAGCGACAGCCCAAATCAACGCCACCCACCACGACCCTGCTACAACTGACATTTTCCATTTCGTGATTGCCGTAGCTCCCTCTCCTGTAGACAGGATACCATCACAAATGATGATTCTGGCCACCCTCCAAAACCATTACAAGCACCACAAAAGTCAATAAATAGAACGATATTTTGATAAACAAAACGCTAGTTTTGCATTTTTTTTCTGTTGACACGGCTATATAACAACGTATTATGTCGCCGAATATTAAAACCATTATTTCGCATTTTTTAACCTCACTAAAATACAGCTGGAAAAATTCAATCAAATGGGGTTTCTGCCTGACCCCAATCACACTCGAACAACCGCTGAACATGTGGTCAGCCAGATCACAACTTATAATGAACGAGAGGAGATATTTTATGGGACACGGACCTGCTGTCAAGTTGGGCAAAGATGACGCTGCCAGCTTTAAAACCAGCCTGGGCGTTAAGATGTTTTTTGGCTACACAATCTTTTACGTCATTTTCATTGCGCTGAATGTCTACGCGCCTAAATCGATGGAAACCATCATCTTTGGTCAAACGGCCGCCGTTATCTGGGGCTTTTTTCTGCTGGGTCTCGCACTGATTATGGCAGTTATCTATAACCACTTCTGCACCCAAGCAGAAAAACGCTATAACAGTTAAGGGAGAACAGAACGATGATATATACACAATCACCACTGGCTATCGGTCTGTTTATCTTCTTTGTGTTGTTTGTTCTTGGACTCTCTTTTTATCTCGCCCGCCGTACCAGTTCAGCCGAGGGTTACTACGCAGCCGGCGGCAACATTCACTGGATGACCAACGGCATCGCGTTTGCCGGTGACTACCTCTCGGCCGCATCCTTCCTCGGAATCTGCGGCATGATCGCGACTTCCGGCTATGACGGCTGGATGTACTCTATAGGCTACCTCGCCGGTTGGGTCGTTGCCCTGTTCCTGGTGGCCGAACCGATGAAGCGTCTGGGGAAATACACCTTTACTGATGCCCTCGATTCTAAATTCAATTCCAAGGCGATCCAGCTGATGGCAGCCATATCCACTCTGCTGGTTTCAATTTTTTACCTGATTCCACAGATGGTTGGTGCCGGCGTTCTGGTTCAGCCCCTGATGGGTCTGCCTCACTGGGTTGGTGTCTGTATCGTCGGCGTTGTTGTAACCCTGATTGTTGCAACGGCAGGCATGGCATCAACGACCTATGTACAGTTCTTTAAGGGTGCCATGTTACTGATTGTGTCGACCGCTCTGGTCGGCATGGTACTGTTTCGCGGGCTGTCAACCACTCCGGAAAATGATGGCAAGCCCTACCATGATTTCACGACACTTTACGCCGATAGCGCCCTGGTACTTGAAGACACCAGCTATCGTGTTATTGCCGGTCTTGACTCGATTTTTGGTAAAGAAGGGTTTGTCAAGCTGGAAAGAAATGGCAAGGAATCGATCTGGCAGCTGAACGAAACTTCTGAGGGATACCGTCTTGAAGAGACCCTTTATGCGACCCGTCTCAATGACGGCACCAGACTCTACAATGGTTCACCGGCAGAAGAGGGCCAATTCTTCCCGGTCGGTCACATCAAGGAACTGGTCGTTAATGGCGAAGAAATGGTTGCTACCGGGCCCATTGGTCCGTTCAGTTTCCTCTCAGCTTTAACCGAATCGACGATTGTCCTTTGGGGCACAGCCTACGTTCCCGATGCAGATGGCATCACCACCATTTACTACCAGAAACCTACCCCGGGCTCCCAGATTCTGCGTCCGGGTCTGCGCTTCAAAGTCGACAACTCCACCCCGATGGAAAAGTTTAATTTCATCTCACTGATGCTGGCCCTGTTCTGCGGTACCGCTGCACTACCACACATTCTGATCCGTTATTACACGGTGCCAAGCCAGGCAGCCGCACGGAAGTCGACCATTGTCGCGATCGCCGGAATCGGTTTCTTTTACCTGCTGACACTGTTTATGGGCATGGGCGCAATGACCAGCGGGGTTATCAACCTGCTTGATAACAACATGTCGGCACCATTGCTGGCCTTGTCCTTTGGCGTCTTTCTTTTTGCCATCATTTCATCGCTCGCCTTTGCTACGGTACTAGGCACCGTATCCGGTCTGATTGTCGCCTCTTCAGGGGCCATCGCCCATGACCTTCTGGATAATTTCCTTGGTCTGAAAATGACCGATCGGGTCAAAGTACGTGCCGGCAAAATATCGGCTGTCTGTGTCGGTGCCATTGCTATCTATCTGGGGATTGTCTTCGAAGGGATGAACGTTTCTTTCCTGGTTGGCTGGGCCTTTGCGGTAGCAGCATCGGCGAACCTGCCGGCCATCCTGATGCTGCTGTTCTGGAGTAAAACAACGGCTCGGGGCGTCGCGGCCTCAATCACTGTCGGCCTGGTCAGCTCACTCGGTCTGATCCTGGTGTCACCTGACATGTGGTTGCGTTACGGCAAGCTACCGGCAGATGCGCCGATACAGTTCAACAGTCCGGCGCTGATCTCAATACCTCTGGCTTTTGCTGCCCTGGTTGTGATATCACTGCTGACACAAAAAGATGTAAACATCGGGCACGCTACCGAGCCATCAAGTAACTGATCAATCGTACTATCACCGTACGCCCCCGAACGGGCCGTCCCATCATGTGACGGCCCGTTCGTTATGGAGCCTGCTTATGAACCGCTTCCGTGTCACTCTTATTGCCGTCTGCCTGGTATTGTTCTGGCTGGCCTACAATGACATCAGCTTGTTTTTGCGCAACCCGGATTCTCTGGTGATCAGCATCAATGAACTGGAAGCTCTGGATAGAGCACCACGGGAATGGATGACTGTTACCGGTGGCTACCCTGACTATCTTCAGGGGATCAATATGTCCGGCAGCATGGACTTTGAAGCCTTTTTGGTTCCTTTATCCAGCTCACCTGACAGCAGCAACTACAGGGTCTGGTTTGAAACCAGAGACCCTGAAATTCTTGAGGCATTGTCTACCTACTATTTTTTACTCGACACAGAAGAACAGCGGCGGGAATTTCTCGAAGAAAAATCCCCTCTTTTTACCAGTCAGCACCTTTTGATCGGAATGACAGCCGCTGAACTGGTTACCAATTCCAATCAAAAAAAACTCCTCAGCATGCTTGAGCAAATGGGAGTAGAAGCCTCAGGTACTCCCATTTTCATCAGCGAGGGGAAAGAACCGGTTATCTGGCGCGGGGTCTTTTTTGCTCTGGTCGCCTTTGCCGGCCTCATGAAACTGACCTGGGACATACGATCCAGATCGCAACCTTCCCGTAGCTGATTTATTTGGCAGCTTCAAGCCATTCACAGATTTTTGTAATGGCCACGGTAACCTTCTCACAGCAGGTAGACAAAAACTCTTCTCCCAACTCCCTGTCGGAACCAATCTGCTCCGCTGCGGCGAGGGCTTTGGCGCCGTCAAAATCGACACAGGCAATGCGTGCAGTCAACTCATTTGCCGGCCGCCCAAAACTACTTCCCGGTAAAATTGCCACACCGGTTTCCTGTAACAATCGCTCACACAAAATAGCACTGTTAGTGATACCCTTTTTAAGCAATGTCTCACGCAAGGGCTCAAAATCAGGCAATAAATAAAAAGCCCCGTCCGGTTTGGCGACAAGCACTCCCGCTGTGGTGAGTGTTGAGCAGATCCAGTCGGTTAGTGCCTTGAGAATTCTGCGACAATTCACCAGGTAACCTTCTATCTCTGCTCCTCCTTGAAAGGCTTTCACTGCGGCGTATTGGATTGGCGCACTAGTGGCGGTAAAGGTTTCGCTGGCAACCACAGCCATCGCATCACTTAACCACCGTAATTGCGCAGGAAAGGCAAAAGATCCGAGGCGCCACCCTCCGGCACCGGCCCATTTACTCAAACCGCTGGCAATGATTGTCCCTTCGGGATAGTAACGAGCAATGGAACGATGGTTGCCGGTAAAATTCAGCTCACCGTAAATCTCGTCCGAGAGCAGAATAATCCGATATTTTCTGGCAACCGCTGCCAATTCCTGTAGCTGCTGGTCGGTATAGGAACAACCGGTTGGATTATTGGGATAATTGAGGATAACAATGCGCGGCTTGTGGGGATCACGTAAACAAAAAGAGTCAAGTTCGTCTGCAGACAGCAACCAGTTACTGTCTTCTTCGGTTTGCAGCCAGTGAACATGACGTCCGATAATATGGGCCTGGGGAGCGTAGGATACCCAGCTTGGAGTAGGAATCACAAGATCTCCGTAATACACCAGTTGCAGAATGAACATGAGCTCTTTCGATCCTGGTCCGATCAACACGTCATCTTTGGTCATTGCCAGGTTCTGTGAACGACGATAATAGCCGGCAATAGCATCACAAAGGGCCGGCAGACCACGGACAGGAAGATAATCTTTCTGATGGGCATTATTCTGCAGCTCTTTTACAACTGATCGGGGGACAGGAAAAGGTGATTGCCCCAATCCTAACTTGTAAACGGTTTGTCCCTCTGCTATCAAGCGGTTGCTTTGTTCATTGATACCCAGGGTTGCTGAAACCGGCAACCCGCGGACGTTAAGATTCAGATGGACCTCATGCTTTATAATGTGCATCAACAAGCTCCTTTATCAGAAAAAAGGGTAACTATTCAGTTGTAGTCCTTGCGCAGGAGAGGGGATCCTGTGCTGAACAGACCCAAAAAAATTGACCTTTCCATCAGGTGACGACTGTAGATTGTCGACATTCTACGATTGCCGCAGCCTGATTTCAATATAATTCCAGTAACAGCTTGTTTTTTCCTTTTATCTTGTTCGATGTTATAACAATCCAGGAGGGCGATCTCGATTGACCAGAATCGTCTGATCGATCATCTCTCCGCAGGACGTACACTTCCAGGCATCATAGGATCTTACAAAATTGTAGTAGGTTTCTGAATGCATTCTTCCCTTACATTTTGGACACTTCATCATCAGGGTCTCTCTTGGCAAGGGGTCTTCAGCAATCATTGCTGGTCTTTATACAGTTTGTAGATAAAAGCATCGGCCAAAGCCTGATAAGACGCATCGACGACATTGCTGCTGACGCCAACGGTTCCCCAACGGCTGTCCTCATCACCTGTTTCAACCAGCACACGAATGACTGAGTCGGTACCCTGACTCGATGGAAGAACCCTGACCTTGTAGTCGAGTAATTTGATATCTGCAAGCTGCGGATAAAAACTGATTAACGCCTTGCGCATGGCACGATCAAGGGCGTTAACCGGACCATTACCATCGGCCGCCATATGCTCAACGCGCCCACCAACCTTAACCTTGATCGTCGCCTCCGAAACCGGACACTGATCGCTCTCACGCAAGGTATCTATGACCCTGAAAGCGGTAATATGGAAATACTGCTTGAGCTGCCCCATCGCCCTGAGCATCAACAGCTCAAAAGAGGCTTCAGCTCCTTCGAACTGAAACCCCTGATTTTCGAGCTCTTTAATTTGCTCAAGAATTTCCAGGGTTACGGGGTCTTTATCATCAATTTTGATGCCACATTCCTGTGCTTTGGCAAGGATATTAGAACGTCCCGACAGATCCGAAACCAGAACCCTGGTTTTGTTGCCGACCAGTTCCGGCCGGATATGTTCGTAGGTTTCCGGGTGGCGCTGGATGGCCGATACATGAACCCCGCCTTTATGGGCAAATGCTGAATTGCCGACAAATGCCTGGTGTTTCAGGGGGGTCAGATTGGCCAGTTCGTAAATAGCCCGTGATGCCTTGCGCAGATTCTCCAGTTTTCCTTGCTGGAAACATTCCTTGTTCATTTTGAGGATCAATGAAGGAATAATAGAGCAGAGATTTGCGTTGCCGCAACGCTCGCCAAAGCCGTTCATGGTTCCTTGAACGTGGACAGCACCGCTGACAACCGCCATAAGGGAATTGGCAACTGCGCATTCGCTGTCATTATGGGCATGAATCCCTAGCGGCACATCGACTTCGCGGCGCACATGTTCAATAATTGTCGGGATTTCGTGGGGCAGAGTCCCGCCGTTGGTATCACACAACACCAGGCAATCGGCACCGGCCTGGGCTGCAGCCTGCAGGGTTTTCAACGCATATTCAGGGTTGGCCTTGTAGCCATCGAAGAAATGCTCAGCATCATAAATGACCTCGCCCACCCGCTCTTTCAGGTAGGCGAGGGAATCGTTGATCATATCGAGGTTTTCTTCCAGGGAAACGCGCAGAGCCTCGCGCACATGAAAATCCCAGGTTTTACCAAAGATAGTCACCACATCGGGACGCGCCTCGATCAGCATCTTGATATTGTTATCCTGATCCGGGGTAATTCGCGCCCGGCGGGTAGAACCGAATGCTGCGATCTTGCTATGAGAAAGGGGTTCCCTCTGGATTGCCTCAAAAAAACCGATGTCCTTGGGGTTGGAACCGGGCCAACCACCTTCAATATAATCAATTCCCAACGCATCCAGATGTTTGGCAATCCGCACCTTATCCTGAACCTGGAACGAGATATCCTCAGCCTGGGTTCCATCCCTTAAGGTGGTATCGTACAGAAAAACCCTGTTACTCATGAACAATGACCCTTTCATTCAAAAAAACTATTTCAGGCTTCTGCCCTCTCGCGATCAAGACCGAAAGCTTCGTGCAGGATACGTACTGCCAGCTCGGTATATTTATCGGAGATAACACATGACACTTTGATTTCACTGGTGGAAATCATTTCAATATTGATCCCCTCGCGAGCCAGGGTGTCAAACATGGTCGTAGCTACTCCCGAGTGCGAACGCATGCCGACACCGACGATAGAAACCTTGGCAATATTGGTGTTATGGCTGACACCGCGGGCATTAATATCTTTTGCTACAGCTTCAATAATCTGCAGCGCTTTTTTGCAGTCAGACTTGGGCACGGTAAAGGTGATGTCAGTTGCGCCCTGATGGGAAATGTTCTGAATGATCATATCCACAGTAATATTATTTTGACTTAACGGACTGAAAATCTGCGATGCAACCCCGGGCTGATCGGGAACACCAAAAATGCTGATTTTTGCTTCATCCTTGTTAAAGGTGACACCTGAAACCAATACGGCTTCCATTTCTTGATCCTCCTTCATGACAAGTGTTCCCTGCGAATCATCAAAGCTGGAACGCACATGTACGACAACGTTATATTTCTTGGCAAATTCAACACTGCGGATCTGCAGGATCTTCGCTCCTAAGGATGCCATTTCCAGCATCTCTTCATAGGAGATCTTTTCGATCTTACGCGCTTCCGGCACAATTCGTGGATCGGTGGTATAGACACCGTCGACGTCGGTATAGATTTCACACACATCGGTTTTCAGGGCGGCAGCAACAGCAACCGCCGAGGTGTCTGACCCAATCCGACCTAACGTCGTAATATTGCCGTCACAATCGGTACCCCGGAAACCGGCGACCACGACAATAGTACCCGCTTTCAACACCTGCGCGGATATTTTTGTCACCACCTCCTCAATCCGGGCGCGGGAATGAGCCTTGTCGGTCAACATCGGAATCTGCGAGCCGAGGTAGCTTTCTTTTGGCGTTGTAACCCATCGACTTCAAACACATGGACAACAAAGCACCGTCACTCGTTCGCCAGTTGACACCAGCAACATCGTATTCCCGCGTTCGTCGGGCATTTCAGAGATTTCATTCGCCAGCGCAACCAGACGATTGGTTTCACCAGCCATTGCCGATACGATAACAATGACCTCATTACCTTCATCGAAGGTTTTAGCGACCCGACGAGCGACATTCTGGATACGCTCGACGGTACCTACTGAAGTTCCGCCGTACTTCTGAACGATCAGAGCCATAACAGTTGTTTTCCTCCTTATCAGGAAAAACCGACAATTATTGTCGGCAGATAAATATTCATACAAGAATTCTTCATAACAAGAAACCCCAGCTTGGTCAAAGCTATTTTTCCAAACGACGCAAATCCAGGCCGACTGCTTGCAGCTGTTCTACCAAGCGATTGAACCACTTGAGCGCCTCTGCCCCCCTGGTCGAAAAAACCAGGTGCCTCCGGCCCTCATCCACCACACAGATATCGATCCAGATTCCTTCGACATCAGGATTTTCAAGCTTGTCCGGCCATTCCACCAAGGTGATCCCGGTACCGAAAGCATACTCATCAAAACCAATATCAATCAGATCATCAGGACCGGATAATCGGTAAAGGTCAAAATGATAGAGATCCAGCCGCGCCGGATAATGATTCATCAAGGTAAAGGTCGGACTGGTGATCGGGATCTCGGAAGCAACCCCTAATCCACGCGCGATGCCCCGTGCTATAACAGTTTTGCCGGCACCAAGCTGACCCTGCAACAGGATCAGCAGCGGCACATCAAGATGGCGGCCCATCAACGTACCAATCTCTAAGGACTGTTCTTCACTGGCAGAGATCAGCAACCAACTGGACATCAGTTTTCCATTACCCTAATCAGATCGAGACGTGCAACCACACCGATCATCTGCTCACCGTCCATTACCGGCAACAGATGCACTTTGTGTTTACTCATCAGCCCGGCCAGTTCATTGACCGGCGTATCCGCAGCACAGGTCACCGGATTTTTCTGGTAGAGATCGCCCACTCTGGTAGCGGTTACCCGATCAACCTCTTCCTTGAATTTTTTTTCACTGCCCAGGGCAAAAACCCCATCAAACAACGTCATGACCGTGGGAATATGCAGGGGACGCTGATACTCGATAAGATCCGTCTCGCTGATAATCCCGACCAACCGCCCGTTGCTGTCCACTACCGGCATATTGCTGTAGCGGGTTTCAACAAACTTTTTCGCCAGCTCTTTCAAGCTGGTATCAACACTGACCGATTCAACGGCAGAGTTCATTATGTCCCGTGCTGTTAACATAGGAGTACTCCTTGGTTAGGGTTGTGCAAGTTCCTGATACACCCGTGGCAGCTGATGTATCAAGTCGCTGGCCGTCATCCCGACAGCTCCTCGATCAGCGGCTATCTGCTCTGCAGCACGGCCATGCCACCAGGCAGCAAGGCTGGCGGCCACAAATGGATCAGTGCCCTGAGCCAGCAAACCACCGATCAAACCGGTAAGGACATCACCACTACCACCACTTGACAGCCCACTGTTGCCACTGGTGTTGATATGAACCCGGCCATCTGGCGCCGCGACAATCGTCCGCGCCCCTTTAAGCAATAAAACGACCTGATGCCGGCGGGCGAAATCACGTGCCGTATTGAACCGATCGGCTTCAATTGCAGCGACACTCATGCCGGTAAGGCGTGCCATTTCACCAGGGTGAGGAGTCAGGATCAAGGATCCACCCTGACGCTCAAGCAGGCAATCAAGCTGGCCAGCGAGCAGGTTCAGACCATCGGCATCTATCACCATGGGCAAATTCAGGGTCGTCACCATCTGTCGTACCAGCTGCCGCAACTCATCACTCTGGCCCAGCCCCGGCCCTAATCCCAGCGCCTGGCTGGAAGCAGCCATTGCAGCAACCCGGCCGGCGGCGGCCAGGGTTAACAAGCCATCTTGATCAGCCAGGGGGATGGTCATTGCTTCGGTAAGCTTGGCCTCCAAAATCCCATGCACTGATGCCGGCACACCAACCGTCACCAGCCCACAACCACTTCGGAGCGCAGCATCACCAGCCAGGGCCGCAGCTCCGGTCTTGCCGGTTGATCCGGCCACCACCAGCAGATGGCCAAAGGTTCCTTTATGGGCAAATGCCGGACGCTCGGACAAGAACGCGCGCGCCGCTGAGATATCGATCATCCATGCCTGGGGCAAGAGATCAGTCGGGCGTCTTGTTCCCGGAATGCCGATATCAACAACTTCCAGCTTCCCGACATGCAAAGCTCCAGGGGTACTGAGATGACCGATTTTGGGATGATCAAAACTGACGGTGAGAGCAGCGCGCACGGCACAACCACAAATACGGCCGTTGGAGGCATCTATACCGGAAGGCAGGTCAACAGCAATCACCGGGGCAGCAGTGTCATTCATCAGGGCGATAGCGACAGCCGGCAACCCCCGAACCTCGGACTCCAGGCCGGTACCAAACAGTGCGTCGACAATCAACTGTGGCTGCAACTCATCAAAGCGGTGACGCAACAGCTCTTCATCATTAACCACGTCAATCTGACCGGTGCAATTACGCAGAATCTGCAGCATAAGGGCAGCATCACCGCTGATTTTCTCTGGCTCTGCAAGCATCAGGGTGGTTATCTGCCAGCCGTGATCGACAAGGATTCGCGCAATCACGTAGCCATCACCACCATTGTTACCCCTACCGGCGACAACCACAACCGGCCCCGGAAAATAATCGGCGTAATGCTCTTCGATCAACTGGGCACAAGCACGGCCGGCGTTCTCCATCAACACGGCACCGGGGATCCCCAGGGTGTCGATGGCATAGCGATCTGCCGCTACCATTTCCGCCGCACTATAGAGCTGCATCAATCCTCCAGAATAACCGTTGCTACGGCATAATCACCATCGTGGGAATAACTCAACAAGGCCCTATGTGCACCTCGCTGCGCGAGCATTTCGGCAGCACGCCCGCTAAGAAGAAGAGAAGGACAACCCAGTTCATCGCGCTGAACACACACCTGTTGCCAGGAAAGACCATCACGCAAGCCGGTTCCCAATGCCTTGAAGAAAGCCTCCTTGGCGGCAAAGCGCGCTGCCAGAGCCTCGGCCGGATCACGACGAGCCAAGGCATATTCCCGTTCACCCGGGCAAAAAATACGCTCAAGTAGCGGCGAGCGGCTCTCAACAAACTTGCGAAAGCGCGCGATACGTGCCAGGTCAACGCCGAGACCGACAATGGCCACAGTCAGGGCCGTTTCAGTAAAGCAAGCATCTCACGAACCGCTCGCTCCATCCCCACCAAAGCTGCGCGGGCAACAATGCTGTGACCGATATTAAATTCTTCAAAACCGGGCAAGGTGGCAACCGCAGAGACATTACGATAATTGAGACCATGACCGGCACTGACACGCATGCCCAGCTTGCGGGCTGCCGAGCCTGCCAGTTCAATGCGACGTAACTGCTCCAGGCGCTCTTTTTCGGTACGCATCTCGCAGTAGGTACCGGTATGAATTTCCACCATATCAGCACCAACCCGGTGACTTGCCTTGATCTGTTCCAGATCCGGCTCGACAAACAGACTGACATCGATACCGGCCTGTTGCAGCAGGGCAGTCTTCTGTTTCAGCCCGGTTTTCAGCAGGTTGACATCAAGGCCACCTTCGGTCGTCAACTCATGACGCCCCTCCGGCACCAGGGTGACAATTTCCGGCTGGGTTTTTAAAGCGATTGCAACCATTTCCTCGGTCGCTGCCATTTCCAGATTCAGCCGAATCTTAACTGTTTTACGTAGAACTTCAACATCGCGATCCTGAATATGCCGACGATCCTCGCGCAAGTGCACTGTAATTCCATGAGCACCCGCCAGCTCCGCCAGAACTGCAGCCGCAACCGGATCGGGCTCATCGATTCCGCGCGCCTGACGAATTGTTGCAATATGGTCAACATTGACACTTAACTTCGGCACTATCTGACTCCTTGTTCCCGCTGAGGGCTAAAAAACTGTCAGGCCCCCAGATGTTCACGTACGACGGCTGCCAGATCTTCGGCCAGTTGATTGATCCGGCTCTGATCTTCCCCTTCAACCATAATCCGCAATAACGGCTCGGTACCGGAATAACGCACCAGTAACCGCCCCTTACCATTGACTTCCTGCTCAATCGCATCCATCGTCGCCTTGATCGGTT
The DNA here is from genome assembly GCA_018399135.1 of Deltaproteobacteria bacterium. Lineage (GTDB taxonomy): Bacteria > Desulfobacterota > Desulfuromonadia > Desulfuromonadales > Geopsychrobacteraceae > Pelovirga. The sequence continues at coordinate 20,825 of JAGYPB010000023.1, forward strand.
CGACCTTCCCCAGGATCGCTTTCTTTTTGACTTTGACATTCACCAGAACCTGCGGCAGGGAGGTCATCACGCTAGCCAGCTCTGAAAGTGGTTTGCCGCTACGCTGCATAATCGCCAGAACCTGCAGTGCCGAGAGAACTCCATCACCGGTGGTATTGTGATCAAGGAAAATCATGTGTCCTGACTGTTCCCCGCCGAGGTTATAACCGCCACGAATCATCTCTTCGACAACATAACGATCGCCAACCGCAGTACGCACGACCTTGCCACCAACCTGCTTCATCGCAATCTCGAGCCCCATGTTGCTCATCACCGTTGCCACCACCGTTTTTTTCTTCAAGCTGCCGGTCTTCATCAACTCAGTACCGCACAGGGCAAGGATATGATCGCCATCAACCTCCTGGCCAAGTTCGTCAACAAAAATCACCCGGTCGGCATCGCCATCCAAGGCAATTCCCAGATCAGCACGATATTCCTTGACCTTCGCCGCCATGACCTCCGGATGCATGGAACCACAACCATCGTTGATATTCAATCCATTGGGATCCACTCCGATCGCAATAACCTCTGCACCCAACTCGGTCAATACCGCTGGAGCCACCCGATAGCCGGCACCATGGGCACAATCGAGAACAATCCGCAAGCCCTGCAGATCAAGGTCACGGGGGAATGAGTTTTTGAGGAAAACCACATAACGACCGATCGCATCATCAATCCGATAGGCCTTGCCAACATCTTCGGCAATCGGCCGCAAGGCATCGATACGGTGATTAATGACCAGATCCTCAATCTGGATTTCCACCTCATCCGGCAATTTAAACCCGCTACCCGAAAAAAACTTGATGCCATTATCCTGATAATGATTATGAGAGGCACTGATCACCACTCCGGCGTCAGCACGCATTGAAGAGGTAATAAACGCGATTCCCGGCGTCGGTAGCGGCCCGACAATCAGGACATCAACCCCCATGGAACAGATACCGGCAACCATGGCGTTTTCCAGCATATAACCGGAAAGTCGAGTATCCTTGCCGATAACAATCCGGTGGCGCCGTCCGGCATCCTGTTTGAATACATAGGCTACGGCACGCCCCAGCTGCATGGCCACTTCTGCAGTCATCGGGTCAATATTGGCCACGCCGCGAACACCATCGGTACCGAAAAGTTTCTTTTCCATTGTTCAACTACCTCCCGCCTTGTCGTATCTGCTCTATTCCCCAGGTGTCGGGTCGCGCTCAGGGGCAACCTCCTGGGCTGCAATCTCAACCTGAATCTCTGTAGTACGCTCATCTTTAAACCTGCTGAAGCTGCCGCGATGCTGTAGAGGAACGATCAGAGAAAAACTGCTGTTGACTCCGGTTAAATCAACATCATCCGTGCTCACCTCAGTGACATTCTTCAGCTCCCCCTCTGCCCCCTCAATAGCCACATGATCAGGATTCGCACGGACATTGGCGACAACAAAGCCACTCATCGGTTCCCCGCTCAAGGCGATAATAATGGGCACAGTTTTCTGTTGAATCCGCTCCAGCCGCAAATCGATAAATGACGGAGACAGCCGGGTCACCCGCAAGCCACTAGGCAGATTCAAGCGTTCTTCAAGTCTGCGGAAGGAAGTCAGCCCCGGGTTCAGGCCGGTTAGATCAACAGTAATGCTGATATCGTTAGGACTGACCTTCATTAACAAGGTACGGGGGCCGCTGATACGAACATCAACCATACTGGGAATCTCGTTTGCTACCATAAGCTCTCTGGGCAGGTTCTGCAGCTCAAGGGGAACCCGATAGTTCACCTCCAGGCGCCGTTCCCCCATGATAAAGAACCACAACATCAAGGCAAAAACCAATGACATCAGCTTCAGCGCCCAGTTTTGTGTGATCAGTTTGAACATCGCCCTAGCCCTTTTTGGTCGTTTTGTTTTTGCGTGGTTCCAGCAGGCGACCAAGAACCTTTTTCAGGCTGATCGCATCCAGGTTGCGCGTCATGCCACCATTAACCGCTACCGAAATTTTTCCGGTTTCTTCCGACACCACAATGACAATGGCATCAGCCAATTCGGTCAGGCCAATCGCAGCACGGTGACGGGTACCCAGCTCCGTCGACAGGTTACTGCCTTGTGTCAGGGGCAGAAAACAACCAGCCAAACTGAGGCGCCCCTGCTGCACAACCAGGGCCCCGTCATGCAAAGGGGAGCTCGGCATAAAGATGGCACGAATCAGATCACAGGAGATCTGGGCATTAAGTGGGGTTCCCGATTCCAGAATGTCCTTGATTCCGGTTTCGCGTTCAACGACGATCAACGCACCAATTTTACGATTCGCCAGAGCGACACAGGCTTTTACCAGCTCTTCAATCAGGTGGGATTCTTCGCGGTATGTCGCCCCCCCCAAAAAAGGGTTGCGACCAACATGCATCAAAGCCCGACGGATATCATTCTGGAAGATAACCACGATCACCAGAATAATCGACGACAGGAAGTTGCTTAAAAACCAGTTGAGGGTATGCAGGTCACCAATACGCGACCCCATATAAACAGCCAGAATGACCGCCAGTCCCAGAAGCATCTGAACAGCACGGGTGCCCTTGATCAGTAGAATGATCCGATAGATGATAAATGCAACAATGCAGATGTCGAGAATATCGAGCAAGCGGATATTGTGAAGGACATCAAACATTCAAGCCCCCGACGGAATCAGTAAGAACTTCAAGAAGCCTACATAAATAAATGGTAACTATTCAGCGCTATCCTTGCGCAGGATCTTCAGGTTCTGTGGCAAGGCTGTCTGTCGCCTGGGACGGCGACAACAAGCGGTCATGGATGACGAAATGCATCCCTTGACACAGGATCCGAAAGCCCAGTGCTGAACAGATAAATAAATAATTGTTTACGACAGTAGCGGAAATTGCTGTTCCCGGATCGCCCAGGCAACCAGAGCCGCTTCACGAGCCGGCCGCACATCATGGACACGAAAGAGCTGTACCCCTTGTGCCACACCAAGTGCAACAGTCGCCAGAGTACCATACAGGCGCTGACGGGGATCATCCTGGTGAAGAATCCGGCCGATAAAACTTTTGCGCGACGTGCCGAGAAGAACTGGACACCCCAGCTGATGCAACGTTGACAGATATTTTAGCAGCAGCAGGTTCCCCACTCCACTTTTAGCAAAACCGATCCCAGGATCAACGGCCAACCGCTCTGCTGGAATCCCGGCTGAGCGAGCCTTGGAAATGCTGTTCTGTAAATGATTAACAACCTCAATGAGCAGATCCTGATAGTCAGTATTCTTCTGCATCTGCTGAGGACACCCGCGAGTATGCATGATAAAAAGACCGGCTTCGGCAGCGGCGACAACCTCTACCATCTTGTCATCAAAGCTCAGACCACTGATATCATTGACAAAATTTGCTCCGGCGGCAAGAGCAGCACGAGCAACCGGGGCTTTATTGGTGTCAATTGACAAAGGGACAGAGGTGTGGCGGCGCAGCCCCTCAATGACCGGAATTACGCGATCCAGTTCAACCTCGACAGGAACAGCCGGCGCCCCCGGCCGGGTACTTTCGCCACCGACATCAAGGATGCCGGCCCCCTGTTCTGTCATATCCAGGCCGCGTTCAACCGCTGCAGCGACCTCAACATAATCACCACCATCGGAAAACGAATCAGGAGTCACATTGAGAACCGCCATAATACAGGGCTGTGTCAGGTCAAGAACACAGTCACGACCGATCAGAACATGGGCAGCGGCCATGGCATTCACTACTTTGACGACGCGTCATCACCATCTTTTGGGGAGGGCTCCTCTTGCGGCGCTTCCTGTGGTTGCACACTGTCCGGCTGGTGCCGGGGTTGCTCTGACTCTGGTGTATCGCCCGGTGGTGGTTCTTCTTCCTTTTCGACACCATCAGGAACGGGTTGTGTCGCCGGGGCTTGTTCATCCGTTTTTTCAAAGACAAAACTGTCGGTGGCCTGCTCCCTCACCTGCTTTTGCAGATAATCAGGAAGGCCATCAGGGAACACGACCGCATGAATTTCAACTGTATCCAGGGTCTCCTTTTCAAGCAGGAGCTCAGCCAGAGCCACCAGTCGGTGCTGGTTTTTCTTCAAAAGTTCAGTAGCTTCTGCATAGTTCTCTCTGATAATGCGCCGAATCTCATTATCGATGTCGAGAGCTGTTGCCTCGCTGTAATTCTTACCCGTACTCATGTCACGGCCAAGAAAGACTTCCGCATCTTTTTCGCCGAAGACAACCGGTCCGATCTTTTCACTCATTCCCCATTCACAAACCATCTTGCGCGCGATCATTGTTACCCGTTCCAGATCGTTACTGGCGCCACTGGTCACTGAATCAAAAGTGAGCTCCTCAGCAATACGCCCGCCCAGCATCGCACGGATACGGATATTAAGCCCCTTATTGGTTTCGTTATATTTCTCTTCAGCCGGGAGATACATGGTGACCCCCATAGCGCGTCCGCGGGGAATAATTGACACCTTGTGAACCGGATCAGACCCAGGGGTCAGTAATGAGATCAACGCGTGGCCGGCTTCATGGTAGGAGGTAACCTTTTTCTCCTCTTCAGTAATAACCATGGAGCGCCGTTCTGCACCCATCATCACCTTGTCTTTGGCCGCCTCAAAATCGATCATATCAACCTCGGACTTGCCACCGCGAGCAGCCAGCAGCGCTGCCTCATTAACCAGATTCGCCAGATCGGCACCGGAAAATCCCGGGGTACCTTTGGCCACCAGACCAAGGTTGACATCTTCCGACATGGGAACCTTGCGCGAGTGGACATGCAGGATCTTCTGCCGCCCCTTGACATCGGGACGCGGCACCACCACCTGGCGATCAAAACGACCGGGACGAAGCAATGCCGGATCGAGAACATCGGGGCGGTTGGTCGCAGCGACCAGAATAACCCCTTCATTCGACTCAAATCCGTCCATTTCGACCAGCAACTGATTCAGGGTCTGTTCACGTTCGTCATGGCCGCCACCCAAACCGGCACCACGGTGACGTCCCACTGCATCAATTTCATCAATAAAAATGATACAGGGAGCATTCTTCTTTCCCTGCACGAACAGATCACGTACACGGCTGGCACCAACGCCGACAAACATTTCGACAAAGTCGGAACCGGAAATCGTAAAAAAAGGCACTCCTGCCTCGCCGGCAACCGAACGTGCCAACAGGGTTTTGCCGGTGCCTGGAGAGCCCACCAGCAGCACCCCTTTGGGAATTTTACCGCCCAGCTTGGTAAATTTTTTGGGATCGCGCAGAAACTCGACAACCTCTTCCAGCTCCTGCTTGGCCTCGTCAACCCCGGCGACATCCTTAAACGTCACCTTGCCGGCGGTATCGGTCAGGAGTTTGGCCTTACTCTTGCCGAAGCTCATAGCCTTGCCACCACCCGACTGCATCTGCCGCATGAAAAAGATCCACACCGCGATCAGCAGCAGAATCGGCCCCCATGAGATCAGCAGAGTAAACCAGAACCCCTGGTCATCGACCGGCTTGGCTTCGATAACAATGCCGCGTTCTTTTAGTTGCGGCAGCAGGTCTTCATCGCGCGGGATGTGGGTCTGGAATTTACTTCCGTCATCCAGAGTCCCTGTCAACTGGCCACCCTGAAAAAGCACACTAACCACTCGATTCTCTTCAATGGCACTCAAAAACTCCGTATAGTTCATCGGCCTCTGAGTTTCCTGCTTTTGCGTCATCATATTAAAAAGCATGATCATCAACAATGAAATGACCAGCCACAATGCTAAGTTCTTTTGAAATTGACTCACTTATTGACCCCCTGTCGGGTAATTAAAAACAACTTGGATGCTAACCTGAAGCATCGACGAAACGGCTGAAACTAGCAGGAAAATCTACCATAAAGAGACAATACCCACAAGGCTTAATGTCCTCTTTTTCGCCCTAACCACGCAATTCAATGCAGACCGACGAAAGGGTCTCAGGGACAACAACACCAAACCCTGAACGCTGCAACCCGGCAACCCACAACAGGTTCTCGCCGGCAACAAGAAGGGGAGTACACAGGCGCCTTTCATGCTCGATCTTTAAATCCGAAAACAACTGCTTGACGAGCTTGTGACCAGTCATTCCCAACGGCACAAAACGATCACCAGAACGCCAGGTACGCACCGCCAGGGGCAAATCAACTGCCGCCGGATCAACATACACCCGGTGAGCGGTTTCCGCCTCTACCTGCTGTACCAGCGTTACGACCAGTTTACGTCCATCGGGCAACAGGGTCTCACCGGGAACCTGCAGCGGCAGGCTATACTGCGGTGGCGGTTCCGGCGCAGCACGACGCAACCACAATCGCTCATAGCGGCGAGCCACCCAGCAACCGGGCAAGTCAAGCTGGGCCTGGCTGCGGGAACCACCCAGCAGGTCATCAACAGCGCGCAGGTGAACCGACTCAATCCCTAGAAGGTGGCCGCGAACCCGGTTCAGCGCCTCGCGCAATAAACGCAGGCGCAGGGCGGGATGAAAAGACAGCAGCTGCGAACGCAGCAGCCGCAACCCATCTTCAGCAGAAACAAGGATGAAGGGAAAATGCGTATTGACCTGATCACGCCAGAAGTCCTCTTCGGCAGCAACCTGACGACTCAGAACGACCAACCGCTCACCGAATTGCGGGTTAACTTCCTCCAGTAGCGGAATAATCTGATGACGGAGCCGATTGCGAACAAAATCCTGATCCTGATTGCTGTCATCCTCGCGCCAGGCCAAAGACTGACGACGAGCATAAGCCAGCAATTGCCGGCGGCTGCAGGAGAGCAGTGGTCGCCACCAGATTCCATCAAGAACTGCCATCCCGCTCAAACCACTGACTCCGGTACCACGAACCAGCCGCTGCAACAGGGTTTCAACCTGATCATTACGATGGTGACCAAGGGCGATCAACGGGGCACCAGTTGTTGCAGCAACCCGCTCCAACAGACGGCGGCGCGCCAGACGCCCGGCCATCTCCAGACTGGTTTTTTCTTGCTTTGCCAACTCCGGAACGTCACAGGAAACGCTGTGGCAGCGGATACCAAGCCGGTGGCACAGTTCCTCAACAAAAAGGGCATCACCTCCAGCCTCCGGGCGGATACAATGATTGAGATGAACAGCATGAAGGCTCAAGCTATGATCAGTGGCAATCTGGTGCAACACATGCAGCAACACCACCGAGTCGACCCCGCCGGAGACCGCAACGACAACGGAATTGACCCCTGCGGGCAGGGAGCTCAGTATGAGTTTATTGAGAGGGCAATCTGACATCAATACCGGCTTGCTCGTTATAAAAAAAGCCCTTCCAGACGGGAAGGGCTTTTTTTATTGTGGTGGCGGTGCAGAGATTCGAACTCCGGACACTGCGGATATGAGCCGCATGCTCTAACCAACTGAGCTACACCGCCAAATTGATGCGAACCTCCGACAGGAGATAATTGATTTGGTTGCGGGAGAGGGATTTGAACCCCCGACCTTCGGGTTATGAGCCCGACGAGCTACCAGACTGCTCCATCCCGCGACACGAGCACTGGAAAATAATCTCCGAACCAACAAAAGTCAAGACAAAAACGCGGGCAACAGGTGGATCTGCAGCAACGCTGAACATCAGCGATCATGACGGGTCACCAACCCCTCAATCTTTTCCTGCTCATGAATAATTTTGCGCGCAACGCCGGCGGTATCGGAATCAGCGTAAGGTCCGATGCGGACCCGATACCAGATTCCACGCTCACCCAGGTTGGCTTCAGCAAGAAATGCCGGGTAGCCTTTGTCGAGCATGCGCTGACGCAAGGAAGCCGCATCCGCCGCTGAACCAAAAGAACCGACCTGCACCACGTGGCTACCCTGTGCGGTGATATCGGGCAAAAGCGGTTCGGCAGGAGCTTGTACAACCGCAGAGGCGGCCTGCTGTTGTTGCGCCGGCTGTACCGCTACGGCCACCTGAGCCGGTGCTTGCGTCCCACCGCCTGAAACCACAATCGGCTGATCAGCCAAATCCAGTGGTGGCTGAGATTCCTGTGGAGCTGAGGGCTGATTGATACCACTACCTAACGGGGAAGAATCACGAATCAGGTCATCATAAAAGCTCAGGCGCGCATTTTCCACGACGGTATCAAGCAATACGCCTTTTTCGCCGGCCTGTTCCTCTGCCGGTGGCGGAGCAGGAGCAGGTATCGGCGGTGATACAGGCACCTGAACGATTCCTGCCTCCTCCTGTTGTTCTTCAATCTGCCGGGCAAAGTCACGTTCAGCACTGCGTCGACCAGTTGTAACCCCAAGCACGAAGCTGAGTAACGAAACCAGCAACAGCAGCGCCAGAATAATAATAGTCTGGCGTTTTTCCAGGCGTCGTTGACTGCGGGTTTTTGTTTCCGTCTGCATGATTTACTCCCTTATCGCGGGATCTGTTTACTTACATTTGTTCCGGCGCCGACACCCCGAGCAACCTTAAGGCATTCGCCAGAACAATCCGTACAGCGTTAACCAGGTACAATCGAGCGCTTGTGACCTGGGTATCTTCATCCAGCACCCGGTGGCGATTATAATAACTATGGAGCTGCGCCGCCAGATCCTGCAGATAAAAGACCAGACGATGGGGCTCATAGTGTAGTGCCGCCCCTTCAATCGCTTCAGGAAAACGCGACAATTGTCTGATCAGAGCAATTTCGTCAGCGAGGGTCAATTGGGAAAAGTCAAACTGCGCAAGCGTTGGCTGCACCAGACCGACCTCAGCGGCATTACGATTAATACTGCAGATACGGGCATGGGCATATTGTACATAGTAGACCGGATTATCACTACTGTTCTGCTTAGCCAACTCCAGATCAAAATCAAGCTGACTGTCGCAACGCCGCATCAAGAAGAAAAATCGGCAGGCATCACGCCCGACTTCATCAATCACTTCCCGCAGTGTGACAAAGTTGCCGGAGCGCTTGCCCATAACAAACGGCTGGCCGTCACGCAGCAGATTGACCATCTGAATCAACAACACCTCCAGGGCTTCAGCGGGCAGGCCAAAGCCCTTGAGCATTGCCTTCATACGCGGAATATAGCCGTGATGATCCGCGCCCCAGACATCAATAACACGGTCAAAACCACGATCGAATTTTTCCAGATGATAGGCAACATCCGAAGCAAAATAGGTGTAGCTGCCGTCCGACTTGATCAATACCCGGTTTTTATCATCACCAAAATCGGTGGTACGCAACCACAGGGCTCCCTCTTCTTCATAGGTCAGTCCTTTTTCCTTCAGCCGACCAAGTTCCTGCTCGACCATATTGCGATCGTAGAGGCTTTGCTCGCTGTACCAGTTATTGAAACGGATACCGAAGGCATCAAGGTCTGTATCAATCCATGTCAAAATCTGCTCTACACCAAAACGACTGCAGCGGCTGACCGCCTCCTCATCGTCCAGATCAGCAAGTTCGCCCTGCTCCTGGCGCAAACGGGACGCCAGTTCGGTAATATAGGCGGCCTGATAACCATCCTCAGGGAAATCAATCACCTCACCCTGCAGTTCGCGCAGGCGCAGTAGAATCGACTGTCCCAGAGTCTGCACCTGATTACCGGCATCGTTGATGTAGTATTCGCGCTGGACGTCAAACCCGGCGGCGTCAAGAATTGACGCCAGAGCATCACCTACCACGGCACCCCGGCCATGACCGATATGCAGCGGCCCGGTCGGATTGGCACTGACAAACTCGACTTGAACCTTGATACCGTCACCGACCTGAGAGCGTCCGAAACTATCCTGTTCGGCATAGATACGCTGAAGCACTTTAGCCCAATAACCTGCAGCAAGACGGAAGTTAATAAACCCCGGCCCGGCTATCTCTACCGCATCAAAAAGTGCATCAGCGCTTAATGATACCGCCAGAATTTCGGCAATCTGCCGCGGCGACCTGGATTCGGGACGCGCCAGCATCATCGCCAGATTGGTGGCATAATCACCATGTTCCGGTTTTTTGGGCACCTCCAGCTGAATCTCGGCAGGAAATTCACCAGAAGTCAAAGTTCCCTGCTCATAACAACGTTCCAGCACCTGCTTGAGCGCTGATCGGATATCGTCCTTAATCACTTACGGCCTCTTTCTCTTTTAAATGTTCTGGCGCAACAAAATAGATCAATTCCCCCTCGCGCACCATTCCCAGCCGCGAGCGGGCCAGCTGCTCCCAATAGTCCCGATCATGATTGAGCCGCTCGATCTTCTGGCGCAAATCCTGCTCCTGCGCCTGCATCTCTTCCAGCCGCTGTTGCAACTCCTGTTGCTGGCGTTGTGCCTGGACGATGCGCAGAACACCACGATTACCAAACACCGCAAAGGCGGCCATCAATAAGATAAGCACCAGCAGGACAAGTGTCAGCAGATTATTCCTGCCGGGCAACCCTGATTCATGTTCCGATCCCAAGCGTCTCCCCGTTCAGATCAACTCTGCGACCATCAGGCACACAGACTTTCAAACCAACCAATCAGGGTCAACCCCCGACCGATAGCAATATCCATCTATCAGCTGCCGCCCAGACCACTACTGAAACCACCAACTGAACCAAGGCCAAGCATGCTGAACGTCAGCATCAAGGAGCGTTCTCCATCGGTGCGCTCACGCAAGGTCAACAATAGACTCCAGCATTGCCGGCGATATTCGATCCCGACCCGTTCTTCGAGGCGATCATCGGTAAAAAAATCATAGCGCTGCTGATAGGTCAGATAAATCGGCTGCAAAAAACTCAAACCCAGATTGATTTCACCATAGTCAAGGTCGGTGCGGCGGTCAACATTGTAACTGACCCGCAGATAGTTTTCAGAGCGATCGGCGATCTGACCCTCGACCAGCAACTCTTTCATATCATTAGTGCGTGTATCAACAATCACATCCGCTCCCAGACGCATATGCGCAAGGGGCAACAGGGTCAACTGAGCGCGGGCCTCACCGAAACCTTTTTCCTGCTGATCTTCGCGCAGATGCTGCAACAGCGACAGGCGCAGATAGAGCCAATCACGATACTGACGGCGTCCATCCTCAGCGTCCAGGCGCGCCCGCAAGCGCTGCACCAGGGCATATTCGATGCGATTCCTGGAAGCGATCCGGTCAAAAGAATCGAACACCGGAATGTGCTGTTGATCTCTTTCCGGCACATAATGATAGACGACTTCCGGATTGATCGCGTGCCGCGCCCGCCCTGAAAAGCCGAAGGGCAGATCGTAGGTGCGTTGCAAGGGGGGTGTTGAAACCCGGGTTGTGACTTCGAGAATCCCATGCTGTTCGGTGGAAGAATCCTGATTCAGATCCCAGTAGTAGCGCTGCCGATAGGCCACTGTCGGATTGACACTCAGTAGATTGAAGAGTCGCGGATTCAGGCTTATTGCCGGTCGCAGCATCAGGCGTTGCCCTGTAATCCCTTCACGCCGCCAGAAATGAGTATACTCAGAGCCCCATTCATAAGCCAGCAGGGTACTGCCGATAGTGCTGCGGGCAATATTGAAATTGATTCGTGGCAACATCTGCAGGGTGCGTTGCTGGTCGGTCTCAAGATTTCTGGTGTACTGCAACAGACCAACCAGATTGGCGCGCCCCCAATGACGGCTCAAAGAGAAGGTTGACTGTGCCTGATCACGGTTATATTCTCCGGCAACCTCACCGAAGTCCCTGAAATATTCGTCATCGTTAACATAAAGGGCATCAGCCACCATACGCACCTGACCGGGCAGCGTTCCGGTATGACCCCATTCAAGAGCATAACGCTCCTCGTCGATCCGCTCGTCATCAACCTTGCGCACATCGATATGGTAGGCGCGCGCCTCACCGGCATTGTCAGCACCGAATATATAACGATATTCCAACCCCTTGCCGACCCCCATTTTCGACAGGTAGTCCAGATAAAGTGTGGCATCCTGATTGACACCAAGCACCTGGTAATAGGCCGCACCATAGCTGAACCCACGTTTTTTGGAGTAACCCGCAGAAGGAATCAGCAGGCCCGATTCGCGCTCGGTTTTAGCTGGATAAATCATGTAGGGAAAATACAGGGTGGGGATATCCTTAAGATAAAAAACCATGTGCCGGGCGCGCGCATAACCTCCCAGGGTAACACCAATATTCTCGGCACCAAACTTCCAGTCCGGCACATCACCGTCGCAGGTGGTAAAGGTGCCGGAAGAAATCCGGTAATCGTCTTCCCCCAGTTGCTCGATACTGCTGCCGCGAACGTGGAGGTTTTCCTCGAGCAGATAAAAGTAACCCTGGTTAACGCGTCCGGTTCCGGCATCCAGATTGTAACAGGCAGTGGAACCGGTCAGGGTTTCCGTCGGCGCAAGGAACTGCACATTGCCGCTGGCTTCAACCTCACCGGTAGCACGATTCCAGCTCATCTGCTCACTTGACACCTCAAGCTCACCCTGGTTCAATCTGACATCACCACGGGCCTGATAAAGCTCGGCCTCATGATCGTAGCTCAGTTCATCTGCTTCAAGATAAACCGGCTCTCCCATCACCACAACGCGACTGCGCGCTTCAATGCTCGTGGCGACAGAACAGCAGATCAACAACAGAACCAGGTGGCGCATCAGCATAAGCAACTATCCAAAAGGGATACCGATCAACCAATGATCGGTGTTTTATCTATCCGGGCTACCACCTGCTCGCGGATGACAGCGACCAAAAACAGAGAACCGGCAACCAGAATCAGATCATCGGTGCCGCGTGACTGTTTGGCCGCCGCTAAAGCCGCAATCGGCTCAGCAAAGCCCTGAGCTGCAACAGCATGATCAGCGGCGTGGGCACATAAGAGCTCAGTATCAGCGGCATCCTCAACCAGAGGCCGAGTAGCGTATAGACACTGACAAAACGGCAACAACAGATCAAGCATCGGCAACACCTGTTTATCGGCTTTACAACCGAAGATCAAGTGTACCCTCCGCAGACTTTGCTGCTTGAGATAATCAGCGAGAATCGCCGCACCGGCCTGATTATGGGCGCCATCAAGCAGCATCTTCTGCGGCAACCACTCCAGCCGTCCCGGCCAACACACGCGCTCAAGCCCCGAGCGGACGGCTGACGACCCAAGGTCGGCCCCGACTTCTCGCAAGTAACCGGCAGCAGCGGCGGCCAGAGCAAGATTCTGGTGTTGATGCACCCCGGGCAAAGTGGGATGGACAGCCTTCAGTTCAAAGCTACCGGCCCGCACATCAAACCCTTCCGGGTGCGACTGCCAGCAGTAATCGCGATCGGGGAGCAGCAGGCGGCTGCCAAGCTGTTGCGCACGATGCTCCAGTACGACTGCGGCTTCAGGTGCCTGACGAGCACTGATCACCGGCACACCAGACTTGATAATTCCGGCTTTTTCTCCCGCCACCTGTGCCAGAGTTTCGCCGAGATGGCGGGTATGGTCAAGGGCAATGGGGGTGATCAGGCATAATTCCGGAAGAACAACATTCGTGGCATCCAGACGCCCCCCCATTCCACACTCCATTATCGCCCAGGTAACACCCCGACGCTGAAAAGCGAGCAGAGCCATCGCGGTAGTCACCTCAAAGAAGGTAGCCTGCAACTGGTCAGCATGGGGACGCAATTCATCAATCAACGCAACCGCCTCATTGAGTTCAAGCTGACGGGCATCGACCCTGATACGTTCGGTAAATTGGTGCAGATGGGGTGAGGTGTAAAGGCCGGCCGAGATGCCGGCTGCGTGAAAAACAGCCGCCAGGGCTGCAGCAGTTGACCCCTTACCGTTGGTGCCGGCTATATGCAGTATTCGCAGATGTTGCTGCGGGTTGCCAACGCGGTCAAGCAGTTCGGCAATTGTCTCAAGCCCCAGCTTGATGCCGAAAAAACGCAGCGAATACAGATAGTCCAGGCTATCGCGATAATCTGGAAGCATCGCGGACGATCAGCTTCTGGTGAAGATACGCAAAATCTGTGACAGGGTCCTCTTCATGTCCTGACGTTTAACAATCATATCGACCATACCGTGTTCAAGCAGATATTCCGAACGCTGAAACCCTTCCGGCAGGGTCTGGCGGATAGTCTGTTCAATCACCCGGGGGCCGGCAAAACCGATCAGAGCGCGGGGTTCGGCAATATTCAAATCACCGAGCATGGCAAAGCTGGCGGTCACTCCGCCGGTGGTCGGATCAGTCAACACAGAAATAAACGGGATGCCCGCGGATTTAAGTCGAGCCAGGGCCGCGCTGGTTTTTGCCATCTGCATCAGGGACAGGATACTTTCCTGCATCCGAGCACCGCCCGACGATGAAAATATCAGCACCGGAGCCTGGGTTTCCAATCCTTTTTCGATCGCCCGCGTGATCTTTTCTCCAACCACGGAGCCCATGCTCCCTCCCATAAAAGAAAAGTCGAACACGGCAACAACCACCGGCAGACCATCCAGTTGGCCTTCACCGCAGATAACCGCATCACCATCACCGGCTTTTTTGACTGCGGCCTTGATCCGCTCCTTGTATCTTTTGGAATCCTTGAAATCAAGAAAGTCGACTGAACGCATTTTGGCGTCCATTTCCACGAAGCTGCCATCATCGATAATCAAATCGATGCGCTCCCTGGCACCAATACGAAAATGGTAATCACACTTCGGGCAGACATTAAAGTTACGTTCGATTTCTTTGCAATAGATAATTTCCTGGCAGTTTTTACACTTGGTCCAGACCCCTTCAGGAACCTGGACATTTTTCTTCTCAACTGAAGCCGTCAACGACTTTTTCTTACGAAACCAGACCATAATAAACCTCTTTAGTGGCTTGCAAATCACCAGCGCTTATGACCGTTCAAGCGTTGCCACTGTCTGCACTGGAAGGATCAATTGGTGCCACAGATACGTTATAATAATATAATAATTTATTTCTTACAGCCCTGTTTTAATGACCCGGTAAATGCTGCAACCTTGTCCAGCAAGCCCTCATCCGACCCATGCTCGCCGATAATCCTGACCAGGGCACTACCTACCACGACTGCATCGGCAAACTCAGCCACCGCCTGCACATCGGCTGCCGTCGTAATCCCAAAACCGACGGCCACAGGCACCTGCGCCAGGGTTTTAAGCTGCACCACAGCATCACGGATAGCCGCCGGTGACACGGCCTGGGTTCCGGTAACCCCGGTCATCGATACATAATAGATATAACCTTCCGCAGCGGCCGCCAGACGTTTCGCCCGTTCCAGCGGTGTGGTTGGTGCCAGCAAGGTAATCAACGGCAAACCGACAGCATCCGTCATCGGCTTGATTTCAGCCATTTCTTCGGGCGGCAAATCAACCAGCAGCAAACCATCGACTCCGGCAGCCATGGCATCACGGGCAAAACACTCAACACCGTAACGAAAAACCGGATTGTAATACCCCATCAGCACCAGCGGAATCTGCAGTTCGCGCCGCGCCTGGGCGACAATGTCCAGCACCGTCTTCAAGGTAGTACCGGCGGCCAGAGCACGCTCGGACGCGGCCTGAATTGTCGGTCCGTCGGCCATTGGATCAGAAAAAGGCACACCCAGTTCAATCACATCAGCGCCGGCGGCTGCGAGGGTTCGAATCAAATCAAGGGTTCGCTGCGGGGAAGGATCCCCGGCCGTAATAAAGGGAATCAGAGCCGCTTCGCCCCGTTTGTTCAATTCAGCAAAGGTATGTTGCAGACGTGACATAACATCCGTGTTCATCAATTGGCTGGTTAGACCATTCACATTTTTGACAGTGACATTTCAGCTTAGACGATTCCCTGCGCGGGTTTCAATCATTTTTTCTAAACTACTTGTTATTACTGCCCCCGC
The DNA here is from genome assembly GCA_018399135.1 of Deltaproteobacteria bacterium. Lineage (GTDB taxonomy): Bacteria > Desulfobacterota > Desulfuromonadia > Desulfuromonadales > Geopsychrobacteraceae > Pelovirga. The sequence continues at coordinate 36,612 of JAGYPB010000023.1, forward strand.
CCCCGCTTCGTCCTGACCCTGAGGCCCCGGGTTTCTTGCCACGCCGCGGGCGACGGCGCTTGCGCGGTTCGACCGGTTTTTCCAGAACCGGGCGCTTTTTCTTCGGACGGGCACGCTTGTAGGTAAAGCAGAAATCTTCATCCACAGGGACTTCGCTGGGAACCTTGAAACCAAGATAATCTTCTATCTCCGGCAGCACATAGACGGTTTCTTCATCAGCAAAGCTGATGGCCCGACCAACGGCTCCCGCCCGTGCCGTGCGACCAATGCGATGGACATAGTCTTCACGATCCTGGGGCAGATCATAATTGATGACATGGGTTACCTGATCAACATGAATCCCGCGCGAGGCGACATCGGTGGCAACCAGATGGGTGATACTGCCAAGCTTGAACTGATCAAGGATTCGCATCCGTTTCTTCTGCGGAATATCACCGGATAGTACGGCACTGGACAGATCGTTAACCAGTAGCAAGGCATCGAGCTTTTCCGCCTCGATCTTGGTATTGACAAAAATCATCACCCGCTCGGCATTCTTTTCTTTTCTTAGTAACCCCAGCAAAAGAGCAAACTTTTCCCGCCGGGTGACGTGGTAGAGCACCTGCACTACCCCCTCAGCGGAAACCTGTTCGGGAGCAATCTCGACACGCTCAGCCATGTTCATAAATTCATAGGCCAACTCCATCACCTGGGGCGACAGGGTTGCTGAAAAGAGCATGGTCTGACGTTTTTCAAAGGGGGGCAATTTACGTAACAGATAGCGCAGATCCTTGATAAAACCCATATCAAACATACGGTCAGCTTCATCAATCACCAGAGCCTCAACCTGGTCAAAAGAGAAAACCCGTTGTTTGAAGTAGTCGATCAGTCGCCCTGGAGTGGCAACGATAATATCAACACCATCACGCAGCGCCTGGCGCTGTTTTTCGTAATCAACGCCGCCAAAGATCGGCTGGATCTTGATCCCCGTATGGCGACCCAGCAGCTCGGCATCCTGACAGATCTGCACCACCAGTTCACGGGTTGGCGCCATCACCAGGGCGCGCGGGCTGGCCCCGGAGGGGCGCGGATTGGCCAGCAGGCGGCAAAAGATCGCAATCAGAAAAGCAGCCGTTTTCCCGGTACCGGTCTGGGCCTGAGCAGCCACATCCTTGCCCTGCAGGGCCAAAGGTATCGATTGCTGCTGCACCGGGGTCAAATGTTCGAACTCGGCATCAGCAATCCCCTGCAGCACTGTTGCCGGTAAATCACATTCGGTAAATCTCATTACAACTCAACTTTCATCGCTTGCGCAACCGTATTGATGTCCTTGTCTCCGCGACCTGACAGACAAACAAGGATAATCTGATCTGGGCTCATGGAAGGTGCCATTTTGATTACCTGGGCAATCGCATGGGCCGTTTCAAGAGCAGGGATAATCCCTTCAATCTCTGTTAACTTACGAAAGGCGGCCAACGCTTCGTCATCCGTCACGGCAACGTAGCAGGCGCGCTTAATATCATGGAGATGGGCGTGCTCCGGGCCGACACCGGGATAATCAAGGCCGGCGGAAATGGAATGGGCATGCTGAATCTGGCCGTCAGCATCCTGCAGCAGGCTGGTTTTGTTGCCATGCAGCACACCCGGCGAACCGGCGCCAAGGGAAGCTGCATGCTTACCGGTTTCGATGCCAAGCCCCGCCGCCTCCACACCCAGCAGACCGACCTGGGAATCGCCGATAAAGGGGTAAAACAGGCCGATGGCGTTCGAACCGCCACCGATACAGGCGACCGCAACATCGGGCAGACATCCCTCAGCGGCGAGAATCTGCTCTTTGGCCTCGATGCCGATAACCGCCTGAAAATCACGGACCATCATCGGATAGGGGTGCGGCCCGGCCACTGTACCGATCACATAAAAGGTATCACGCACATGGGCCACCCAGTGACGCAAGGCATCATTCATGGCATCTTTCAAGGTCGCCGTGCCACTGGTGACTCCGGTCACCTTTGCCCCAAGCAGTTTCATGCGAAAGACATTCAGCGACTGTCGCCGGATATCTTCCGTGCCCATGAAAATTTCGCACTCCATGCCGAACAGGGCCGCAACGGTGGCGGTAGCAACGCCGTGCTGCCCGGCACCGGTTTCTGCAATGACCTTTTTCTTCCCCATGCGCCGCGCCAGGAGAATCTGACCAACGGTATTGTTCACCTTGTGGGCACCGGTATGGTTGAGATCTTCACGCTTGAGGTAGACCTTCGCTCCCCCCAACTCGGCAGTTAGACGCTCGGCAAAATAAAGCGGGCTGGGACGACCGACATAGTGGTTGAGATAATAGTCAACTTCTTTTTGAAACTCGGGGTCGTTGCGCACCTCGACATAGGCCTGTTCAAGTTCAAGCAGCGCCGGCATCAGGGTCTCCGCAACATAACGGCCACCGTATTGACCGAAATGTCCACGTGCGTCGGGATATTCGTAGCTCATGCCATCCTCACCTGTTCGATAAATTGAGCAACCAGGGTCAGGTCTTTGCGACCCGGCTCACTCTCTACACCGCTTGACACATCGACGGCATACGGACTAACCAACTGAATTGCCGTAGCCACATTCACCGGGGTCAGGCCTCCGGCCAGAATGAGCGGCTTGTTCATTTTGACACGACTCACCAGCTGCCAGTCAAACTGGCGGCCGCTGCCACCGTAGTGTTCATCACTCCAGGCGTCAAGCAACAGCGCTGACACCGGATAGGCATCAAGATGGTTCAATGAATCTTGATCACGTACCCGTAACGCCTTGATCACTGCATAAGGGGGATGCAGATGACACTGGCTCGGCGTTTCATCACCATGCAATTGAATCAACTGGAGTCCGGTCTGCACCATCACCTGATGGATTTTTACTGCCGGGGTATTAACAAACAGCCCCACGGTGGTGACAAAGGGGGGGAGAGCGGCAACAATGTCGGCAACCCGTTCCGGGGCAACATAACGAGGACTGTCCGGGTGAAAAACAAAACCGAGGGCATCGGCCCCGGCCGCCACGGCCCCTTTAGCGTCAGCTAAATTGGTAATTCCACAAATTTTAACACGGGTTACAGCCATCGTCTAATCCGTCCCCAGTAATTCGCGCAACTTGCCGCCGATATCCGCCTCGCGCATTAAGGTTTCGCCAATCAGAAAGGCCCGGGCGCCGGACGCCTGAAGGCGCTCAATGTCAGCACGCGTCGAAATTCCACTCTCTGCAACCGCCAATTGAGCTTCCGGTACCAACGCCGCCAGGGATTCGGTGATCCCCAGATCCGTCACAAAGCTGCGCAGATCGCGATTATTAATGCCGATCAGATCCACCGGCAGCTTCAGGGCGCGATCCATTTCAGCGGCATCATGAACTTCAAGCAAAATATCGAGACGCAGCGCCGTCGCCTGCTGGGCCAGATCAAACAATTGCTCGTCGTCAAGCGCCGCAGCGATCAGTAGTACGGCATCGGCACCAGCAAGCCGGGCCTGATACAACTGATAGGAATCGATTATAAAATCCTTGCACAACAGCGGCAATGACACCTGTTCACGAATCAACCCCAGATAACGTAGATGACCATAAAAATACTGCTGATCAGTCAGCACTGACAGACAGGTAGCGCCGGCATCCTGATACTCTTCAGCAATAGCCACCGGATCAAAATCAGCACGGATGATTCCCTTGGACGGAGATCCCTTCTTCACCTCAGCGATAATCGGTGTCCCGCCAGATGCCGCCATGGTATGCAGCGCCCGGGCAAATCCCCGTGGAATATCTTCAAGATCACCAATGCGCCCGGCCAGATCGACAAGAGGTCGCCGGCCTTTAGCAGTGGCAATTTCCTCTTTTTTGGTTGCCAGTATCCGCTCCAGAATCATGCGTTTGACATCCTTACTAATTCATCCAGCACCCTTGCCGCCTGTCCACCGTCGATGGCCTGCGCGGCCATGGCGATACCATCGGGAACCGTCTCCACCGATCCTGCCGCCAGCAACGCATAGGCACTGTTGAACAGAACAATATCCCGCTGTGCTCCTGGTGCCCCTGCCAAAATAGTGCGAACAATGTCGGCATTGCGAGCCGCATCTCCGCCCTGCAGATCAGCAAGAGCACAGGCACTGAAGCCAAACTGTTCCGGCGTTATGGTAGACACCGTTACTCCCGAGCTATCGATAGCCGCAATCGTTGTTGCGCCGGTCAGGGTAATTTCATCCATCCCGTCACTGCCGTGGACAACAAACCCTTTGCGGCAACCGAGAGAGAACAATACCTCGGCCAATTTTTCCACCAGATCAACGCGATAAACCCCCAGCACCTGGCGATTGGCCCTGGCCGGATTGGTCAGGGGGCCAAGAATATTAAAGATAGTACGAATGCCGATCTCACGACGCGGACCGATGGCATACTTCATCGCGCCATGCAGGGCCGGGGCAAAGAGAAACCCCACACCAATCTGGTCAATACACTGGGCCACCAACGTCGGCGCCACATCCAGATTGACCCCCAGATGTTCAAGCACATCGGCGCTGCCACAGGCCGACGAGACGCTGCGATTACCGTGCTTTGCCACCTTGACACCGCAAGCAGCAACCACCAGCGCAACGGTGGTGGAAATATTGAAGCTGCGGGTGCCGCTGCCGCCGGTACCACAGGTATCTAGAATAGTCTCGCGATCCAGGTTGATATCATCGCGGTCAAGATCAAGGGTCGTCTTTACCTCAATCGGCGTCGCATGATCGCGCATCACCCGCGCCGCGCCGATGATTTCGGGGATGGTCTCGCCCTTCATTCGCAGGGCTGTAATAAAAGCACCGATCTGAGCCGGCGTTGCTTCGCCGCCCATGATCATGGTCATCACCTCGATCATCATGTCTTCGGACAGATCCTGCCCTTCGACCAGCATGCCAATCGCCTGTCTGATCATGCGGCTTTCTCCTTGCTGCTGAGTTCGAGGAAGTTCCCCAGTAAGCGCTTCCCCTCGACAGTGAGGATTGATTCCGGATGAAATTGCACCCCCCAGACCGGCAATTCTGCATGCTCCAGAGCCATAATCTCACCCTCAGCTGTCCATGCCGTCACTTTCAGGCAGGCCGGGAAACCCTCCCGTTGCGCCAGCAGGGAATGATAACGGGTTGCGATAAAGGGGTTGGGCAGGCCCAGAAACAACCCACTGCCGTCGTGCTCGATGGGACTGGTTTTGCCATGCATCAGACGCTGCGCCCGTACCACCTCACCACCAAAAGCTTCGGTCATCGCCTGATGACCGAGACAAATACCGAGAATCGGAATCTGTCCGGCAAAGCGTTTGATCGCCGTAATGGAAATGCCGGCCTGAGCCGGGGTGCAGGGACCGGGGGAGATAACCAGGTGGTCGGGTGCCAGGGCAGCAATC
>JAGYPB010000024.1 GCA_018399135.1 Deltaproteobacteria bacterium
ATCATAGCGATGATGGTTGATGGGAGCAACGGTAAATCGCCGGTGCCAACCACACAGGCAAGGGGGACAGGGGCGGGGTAGTGTCTTCTAGCGATACGCGAACCGACATTTTTTAGTCGTAAAATCAGACCGCTACCCTGCCGCGTCGAGATGCTTTTAAGGTTTTATCCGATGTTGATAGATTTTCATCGCGGCTAATAGTCTTTGAAGGTCTGTTAGCCGCGATCAGAATCGATGACAATCTGATAAGGGCCATCATCGAAATCTTTTTGTTGTGGCGAACACCTTCAAACCCATGCGGGGCGCAGGTGCGCGAACCGACAGTTTTAGTCGAAAAAGTTAAATACCAAATTCAACATCCAGATCAGAAAAAGGCTCAGCACAGTGTGACTGGACAAAAAACTAGCCTCTTTTACTTGCAATGACATCGTGCGGCAGCCTATATTATAGTCATACTAGTCAGACCACAAGGGAGAATATATGACCCAAGTATGGCAAATTCAGGAAGCTAAAGCGAAACTATCTCATGTTGTCAAACAAGCCCAGGAACAGCCCCAGGAAATTACCCTTCACGGTAAAACCGTGGCCGTTGTTGTATCACACGACACCTTTGCACGACTGACCAGCAAGCAGGAATCCCTGGTTGACTTTATTCGCCGCTCCCCTCTCTGCGCGGTAGACGATATGGACCTGACCCGTGAAACAACGCCGGTGCGTGAGGTGGAACTGTGAGTTACCTGATCGATACGAACGTGATATCGGAACTGCGTCGTCCTTTCCCTGATACAGGTGTTGTTGAGTGGTTTTCCCAGCGCCCGGCGAGCAGTTTATTTTTGAGCGTATTAACTCTGGGAGAAATCCGTAAAGGTGTCGAAAAACTTAAAAACAAACACCAGCAAATTGAATTGATTGATTGGCTGGAAAACGACCTGTTGATATTTTTTTCCGGCCGGATACTCAGCATTGATAGCGCTGTTGCCGATCGTTGGGGACGGTTAGTTGCCGGTGCAGGACGCACCGTATCTGCTATCGACTCGTTGTTGGCAGCAACGGCAGTGGAGCATGATCTCAGCCTGGTAACTCGCAATATCAAGGATTTTGAAGGGTTAGCAGTAACCACTTACAACCCGTGGCAGCAATCTGATTAAAACTTCTTGAATCGGAATTCAGAATTCAGAATTCAGGAGGTTTTCAAATTCAATATTCTACATTCTGTATTCAATATTCTGTATTCTGCCCCGCCATAAAACATGCTATAAAGCCACCAAATTTTCACTCCCAAGGATCACTGCACCAATGGATACCCTTACCCTCATCGGTCTTGCAATCGCCCTGGCCATGGATGCTTTTGCAGTGGCGTTGGCGGCCGGGTTGACCCTGGCGACGGTGACTTACCGTCACCTGTTCCGGTTTGGTTTTCATTTTGGTCTGTTTCAGGCGATGATGCCGGTCATCGGCTGGATGGCCGGGGTGGGACTGCGCCATTACATGGAAGCGTTCAGCCACTGGCTGGCTTTTGTGTTATTATCGCTGATCGGGATCAAGATGGTGCGCGATGCGCTATCTGCCGATGATGATGATACGGAACGCAAGGATCCAACCCGTGGCATGTCACTGGTCATGTTGTCGATTGCCACCAGCATTGATGCTCTGGCAGTAGGGTTCAGTCTCGCTCTGCTGGGTGTTAATATCTGGATCCCGGCATTGGTTATCGGTGTGACTGCTTCACTTTTTACCCTGGCCGGCATGATTATTGGTCAACGTCTGGGTAGTCTGTGGAGCAGCAAGGTGGAATGTGCCGGCGGGCTGCTGTTGATTGCTATTGGCTTGAAAATTCTGCTCGAGAACACCTTGTTTAAGTGAGCTTTCTTCCATGCAACGAAATATAACCATATCGCGCCACCTGCCGGCGGAGTGGGAACCGCAGGATGCCGTGCTGCTGGCCTGGCCGCACCGGAACAGCGACTGGTCTGACATTCTGGATGAAGTATTACCTGTCTACCTCGAACTGGCCCGGCAGATCAGCCGCTTTGAGCGCGTTGTCATTGTCACTCCGGAACCGGAGACTGTCCGTGGACAACTGACCCGCGCTGACATCAGCAGCGATCAGATCCATCTGCTTCACATCGCCACCAATGATACCTGGATCCGTGATTTCGGGCCCATCACCGTCATCGCCAACGGTCAACCGCGCCTGCTCGATTTCGGCTTCAACGGCTGGGGGTTGAAATTTGCCGCTGACCAGGATAATCAGGTCACCCGCCACCTGGCAACGACGCCCCTCTTTGCAGCTATCGCGCTGGACACTGTCGGCCTGATCCTCGAAGGGGGAAGTATCGAATCAGACGGCAACGGCACCCTGCTGACGACGTCCAACTGTCTGTTGCATCCGAACCGCAATCCGCATCTGACGCAAGCACAACTCGAAGCAGAACTCTGCAGACGGTTAGGTGAGCAACATTTTTTATGGCTCGACCGTGGCCGGCTTGCCGGTGATGATACCGATGCCCACATCGACACCCTCGCTCGGCTGGGCCCCAATGACACCATCCTCTATGTGCGCTGTGATGATCCGCAGGATGAGCACTATGCCGAGTTCCAGCGCATGGAAGAACAGTTGCGCAGTTTTACCACGAAAGCCGGCACGCCCTTCCAGCTGATCCCCCTGCCCTGGCCGCAAGCACAATACGACGGGGCGAAACGCCTGCCGGCGACTTACGCCAACTTTCTGATCATTAATGGTGCGGTGTTGGTGCCCTGCTACCAGGATGATGCGGACAGTGTCGCCCTTGCGACCATGGCCAGATGTTTTCCTGATCGCGAGATCATCGGCATCGACTGCCTGCCCCTCATCAAACAACATGGTTCCCTGCATTGCGTTACCATGCAGCTGCCTTCCGGAGTATTGGCATGTCAACAATAAGCGTTGGACTGGTGCAGCACCACTGCACCCCGGAGCGTAACGACAACATCGCCCGCAGCCTTGACGGGATCAGACAGGCTGCCGCCCAGGGTGCCGACCTGGTGATATTGCAGGAGCTGCATACCGGCCCTTATTTCTGTCAAACCGAAGATGCCGACAATTTCGACCGGGGAGAAACCATCCCCGGACCGAGCACCGAGACCTTTGGCCGACTGGCCCGGGAACTCGGCATCGTAGTGGTACTTTCGCTGTTTGAGAAACGCGCGGCGGGGCTCTATCACAATACCGCTGTCGTACTGGAAAAGGATGGCAGTATCGCCGGTTGCTACCGCAAAATGCACATTCCCGATGATCCGGGCTATTACGAAAAGTTCTATTTCACCCCTGGTGATCTGGGCTTTACGCCGATTGTCACCTCCGTCGGCTCCCTCGGCGTGCTGGTGTGCTGGGATCAGTGGTACCCGGAGGCGGCACGGCTGATGGCTCTGGCCGGGGCTGATCTGCTGATCTACCCCACCGCCATCGGTTTTGACCCGAACGATAGTCCTGAAGAGCAACAGCGCCAGCGTGACGCCTGGATCACCATCCAGCGCAGCCATGCCATCACCAATGGCTTGCCGGTTATTGCTGTTAACCGCAGCGGTTTTGAAGCTGATCCGTCCGCAGCAACGGCTGGAGCCCAGTTCTGGGGAAGCAGCTTCGTTGCCGGCTGCCAGGGAGAAATCCTTGCCCAGGCGTCAGACGCTAGCGACGCGGTCTTGTGCGTAACCCTTGATCTGCAGCGCACCGAGCAGATACGGCGCATCTGGCCATTCTTGCGCGACCGGCGGATTGACGCTTACGCTGACGTGACCAAAAGATTCATCCGTTAGCATAAGGCTAAAAAACTATAGTAACGATACAACTCCGTCCTTGCGCAGGGTCGGGGGTCCTGTGACAAGGGTGTCTGTCGCCATGGACGGCGACAGTCAAGCGGCCATGGACGGCGTAAAGCGTCCCTTGGCATAGGATCCCCGACCCGGTGCTAACAAGACACAAACTATCATCACTGACACCCTTTGCGCCGCCCTGGAGATGACCATGAACTTTGTCTGTATTTCCCCCCATTTCCCCCCCAACTTCGTTACCTTCTGGACACGTCTGGCAGCGGCCGGCGTCCGTGTCCTGGGCCTCGCCGAGGAACCCTACCACCTGCTCCCGCGCGAATTGCAGCAGGCGATGACCGAATACTACCGGGTTGAAAACCTGAGTGATTATGCTGAAGTGATCCGTGCCTGCGGCTATTTTACTCACCGTTTTGGTAAAATCGACCGGATTGAGTCTCACAACGAGCACTGGCTTGAGCTCGATGCGGCGCTGCGCAGCGATTTTAACGTCGCCGGTATCAAGCGTGATGAGATTATGGACATGAAACTTAAGTCACGGATGAAAAAGGCTTTTAAAAAAGCACAGGTGGCCGTGGTTGATGGCGCCATTGTTGATCATCTGGCGGCAGGACGCGCTTTTATTGCTACTCACGGTTATCCGGTTATCGTCAAGCCGGATAACGGCGTTGGTGCTGCCGACACCTGGCGCCTTAATAACGATGGTGATCTCGAACAGTTTTTTGCGCGCAAGCCGGCTAGCGATTACTTCATGGAGCCATTTGTCACCGGGGGCATCGAAACCTTTGACGGGCTGGTTGATGCCGCAGGTCAGGTGGTTTTTTCTTCATCACTGGTCTACGGCAGCGGCGTGATGGAGAGTGTCAACAATGAAGTCGATCTCTATTATCACATTCCCCGCACCTTGCCTGAAGATCTGGTCACAGCCGGACTGGCGACGGTCAAGGCTTTTGGTATCCGTGAGCGTTTTTTCCATGTTGAATATTTCCGCACGCCGCAAAACGAGCTGATCGGCCTTGAGATTAATATCCGTCCCCCCGGCGGGCTGACCGTTGACATGTTCAACTACGCCAATGACATCGATATTTTTACTGAGTATAGCAATATCGTTCAGGGACGCCCATTCAGCGCCGAGATTTCACGCAGGTACGACTGTTTTTATGCCGGGCGCAAATACGGCAAACCCTATTACTACAGCGTTGATGACATCCTCTCCCGCCATGGTGCGGCAATAGCGAGCCACCAGCCGATTGACTCCATTTTCAGTGCCGCCATCGGCAATTACGGCTTTATCATCCGCACAGCAACAAAGGAAGAAGGACGGGCGGTGGTTGCTGACATTCACCAGCTCAACAGCCGGTGAACAGTCATCTGCTGAGCATCGACAATTTCCCCTCGCACGCGCTACAAGGCCCCCGCAGGGTTCGCATCCTGCTGCCAGCCGGCTACAAGGCAACGGCAGCACAGCGCTATCCGGTGCTTTATGTTCAGGATGGCCAGAATCTGTTTGATGATCATGAATCCTTTTCCGGACAGGCATGGCACCTTGATCGCATCATCAGTGGCTTGATCGCCAGCGGGCAGATCGAAGCACTCATTGTTGTGGCTATTGATCACGCCGGGAGCGAACGCCTGGCTGAATTTGCCCATCAGGATCGCAAGCATGACGGGCAGTGGGTTAAAGCCCTGGGGAATCATTACGAGACATTTCTGGCGGACGAACTCAAGCCCCATATCGACCGACTGTTTCTCACCCGCCCCGAGCCGCAGGGAAACGCTCTGATGGGATCGTCCATGGGTGGGCTGGTCAGTCTTAACATCGGATTGCGCCGCAGCCACCAGTTTGGCGCCATCGCCGCTCTCTCCCCTTCATGCTGGTGGAACCCGGCAGCGTTAAAAGCTGATGTACAACACGATAAAAACGAATTGAAGAAGCTGAAAATCTGGATCGATATTGGTGGCCAAGAAGGACGCTATAGTGATGAGGTTGAAGAAATTGCCGGGCACATTGCCCAGTTGAGTGGGAACGATGAAGATATGCTGCGCTACTACCTCGATCCGAAAGCCGACCATTCGGAAATGGCCTGGCGCGACCGTGTGCATTTGCCGTTGAAATTTTTATTTGGCGTGAACAAGAAGTAATCAATCAGCCACCAAGACACCAAGGTCACCAAGATAAACAGGGTATGGTTTGTTGTTGTTGCAACCCTCAGGTTTTGCCCTTCTTGGTGTTCTTGGAGCCTTGGTGGCTATAATTTTTTAAAGCCCTGCTCTGGATTTCAGCGACTCTACCCGATCCGTCCGCTCCCAGGTAAAATCCGGCAGCTCGCGTCCGAAGTGACCGTAAGCAGCGGTCTGGCGATAGATCGGACGCATAAGGTCGAGTTGTCTGATAATCGCCGCCGGACGCATGTCGAACTCAGCCTGAACGATTTCGGCGATCCGGTTGGAGGGGATTTTACCGGTGCCGAAGGTATTGATCATCACCGACACCGGATCTGCGACGCCGATGGCGTAGGCCAACTGGACTTCACACTTGCTTGCCAGGCCGGCAGCAACAATATTTTTCGCCACGTAGCGTGCCATGTAGGAGGCACTGCGATCGACCTTGCTCGGGTCTTTACCGCTGAAGGCGCCACCACCATGGGAGCCGTGGCCGCCGTAGGTATCAACAATGATCTTGCGCCCGGTCAGGCCACAGTCACCCATGGGACCACCGACGACAAAGCGCCCGGTAGGATTGATCAGGTAGCGGGTTTTGCTATCGATCAACTCTGCCGGCAGGTTTGGTTTTACCACTTCTTCGAGAATCGCTTCCTTAAGGTGATCATAAGTCACATCAGGGACATGTTGTGTCGAAAGCACGACCGTATCAATGCGGGTAGGGCGATCATTAACATACTGAATCGATACCTGGGATTTACTGTCAGGACGCAAGAAAGACAAACGTCCGCTTTTGCGCGCTTCAGCAAGCTTGCTGGTAAGACGATGGGCAAACATGATCGGCATCGGCATCAACTCAGGGGTTTCATCGCAAGCAAAGCCAAACATCAACCCCTGGTCACCGGCTCCCTGCTCCTTGAACAGCCCCTCTCCCTCCGTCACCCCTTGAGAGATATCGGGGGACTGCTGGTCGATAGAGGTCAGCACGGCGCAGGTTTCATAATCAAAACCCATGGCGGAATCGCTGTAACCGATTTCTTTGATGGTCTGGCGTACAATCGTCGGCAGATCAGCATAGCCGCTGGTGGTGATTTCACCGGCAATAATCGCCATACCAGTGGTCACCATGGTTTCACAAGCAACCCGGGCCTTCGGATCCTGAGTAAGAATGGCATCAAGAACAGCATCGGAAATCTGGTCAGCAACCTTGTCCGGATGCCCTTCACTCACAGATTCAGAAGTAAACAGAAAATCGGTCATAGCCATCAGGTTTATACCTCCTCAAGTAGTCATTTTTTGAATTTGTAAAAATAGGTGGTCAGGTCGAACGAGTCAACTTTAATTATTATTCATTGCATTGCCTATAACAAGGGCCGAGCAAATAAATCGGGCAGCAGAGTACGCATATGCTGGTCGATGGTGGCCGACACCTCTTTGCTGGTCGGTAGCTTCAGTAATTTTTCCACCAGTTCCTCCCCCTGTTTTTTGGACACATTACGCAGCACGCGCTTGACCCTGGGAATACAGGAGGGATTCATCGACAGTGCATCAAGGCCAAGGCCGATCAACACCAGAGTGTATAGGGGCTCACCGGCCATTTCACCACAAATACACGCCTCGATACCGGCCTCATGGGCGGCATCACAGGTTATTTTCAGAGCTCGCAGGATTGCTGGATGAAAGGGATCATATAAATAGGCAACATGCTGATTGCCGCGGTCAACGGCAAGAAAGTACTGAATGAGGTCGTTGGTGCCAATGGAGAAAAAATCAACTTCACACGCCAGAAAAGAGGCAATCATGACTGCGGAGGGGGTTTCAATCATGATTCCGACAGGGATATCAGGATTACAGGCCACCCCCTCCTGCTCCAGTTCCTTTGTCACCTCACGCAGAATTCGTTTACAGGCACGAATCTCGGCAACACCACTGATCATCGGAAACATGATCTTTACCGGGCCGCACCCTGAAGCACGAAGAATGGCCCGCAACTGGATTCGGAACAGGTTTTCCTCCTGTAACGAGAATCGCACAGCGCGCAACCCCATAGCGGGATTAGCTTCATCATCCAGATTCAACCCGGCAACAAACTTATCTCCACCAATATCGAGGGTACGGATAGTGACCGGTTGACCTGCCATACGATCCAGGGCACTACAGTAAGCTTCAAATTGTTCTTCTTCAGATGGGGGCTGCTGGCGCCCCAGGTAAAGGAATTCGGTACGATACAGACCAATGCCTTCGGCAGCATGCTTGTGAGCCAATTTGAACTCGCTCTCCATTTCGAGATTACCGCATAAAGAGATACGTACTCCATCGGTGGTCACCGCATCTAAATTACGGTAGTCTTCGAGTTCGTGTTCCAGAAATTCTAAATGCTGCTTGCGATCCTGATATTCTAGAATCGTCGCTGTTGAAGGATTCAGGATAACAATCCCGCTTTCGCCATCAACAATAATAGTCTGGCGGTCTTCGACCTGAGAGGTAATGGTTTCCAGACCGACAACTGCCGGGATATCGAGAGAGCGGGCAAAAATCGCAGTATGGGAAGTGCGCCCGCCTTTGTCAGTGAGAAAGCCCAGCACCCGCGAACGATCAACCTGCATGGTCTCAGCAGGGGACAGGTCGTGAGCCACAATGATCGATTCTTTTTCAACGCGACCGGTCAGTTGCTCATCAGCACCGCAAAGAATCCGCAACAAGCGTTCTCCAACAGCATCGACATCGCTGCGCCGTTCACGTAAATATTCATCTTCAATATTGTCAAAAAGGCTGCGCAGATTTTTTAACACCTGACGCAGGGCACTCTCAGCGTTACGTTGAGCACGAATTGCCGTTTCGGTCGCACCCACCAGCATATCATCCTCAAGAATCAGCATATGAGTATCGAGAATGTACAGATGCTCACGCAGGTGAACCTGCCCGGACACCCGCTTCTTGATTCGCTGGAGTTGAGCTATGGCCTGGGTCACAGCCTGACGAAATCGCTCAATTTCGCCATCGATTTCATCGGTTTCGATATGAAAGTCATAAACAGGTAAACGATGATCAAGCAGGTTGACCTGACCAATAGCGATACCCGGAGAAACGCCAATACCAACCAGATAGATGTCTTGTGTTGATCTATTCTTCTCCAAAACCATCCTCAATCAGTTCAGCAAGTTGTTGCATTGCAAGTTCTTCGTCAGATCCTTCAACCTGCAGATGAATATTGCTTCCCTTAGGAGCTGCCAGCAGCAAAATCCCCATAATACTTTTGCCATTGACCTCCATATCCTCTTTTTTAATGGTGATCTCAGAAGCAAAACGGCTGGCTTTTTTCACCAGAAGTGCTGCTGCCCGGGCATGCAGGCCAAGGCGATTAACAATAGTGAAGTTACGTGTCTGCATAATCAGAACATCCTACAATTTAAGAAAAGAGGCCACATCAACCCAAAAAATTCCGGCAATAATAATGCTGGCACAGGTAATAAATATCAGCAGCAGGGTCGACAGCCCACGGCGCGCTCCCAACCCCAATAGAACCATTGGCAGCAAGGTCAGCAACCCCGGCCAACTCGGCAATTGATGATCAACCAGATGTGAAAAAACCAGAAAAGCACACAGTCCACCCAGGATGACAACGGCAGCCTCCTTGATACGGATTGCCCAGTCCGGCAGATTATGTTGCTGGATATAATCTACCGACCCGATACCATGGCGATAGCCATATTCAAAAAATACAATCCTGAACCATAAAGGAAGCAGGTTAAACAATACCAGAAAGATCAATGGCGCCCAGATAATGCCCTTGACAGCAAAAAACAGAGCAATTCCGGCAGCCAGAGGCCTTAATCCTCCCCAGAACAGAGCATCTCCGATGGCGGCATAAGGTGCCGCGACAATCTCTTTGAAATCATCGATATCGATACTGCGGTCTTCACCGTTGATAGCGCGTTCTTCTTCAAGCTTAAGAACCGCTCCTGCTACCAATGGCGCCAGATAGGGATGGGTATTGAAATATCCCACATGGCGCATGGACACTTCGCGCATTTTTTCTTCGGGATAGATCTTGCGCAATCCGGGCATAAGAGCAAAAAGGAAACCAAGCCCCTGCATCCGCTGATAACTCCAGCTTGCCTGTAAAAACAGCAGACGCAACCAGACATGTAGACGTGTCCGCCAACCCAGCCTCATGGTTGCACCAGCCACATCAGCAAGAATGCCATTCCAAAGGATGCACAAAACAGAGTAATAGCGCGGCTGACATTAATGGTGCCGAGAATGACCGCCACACCGATTAACGGCAGTGCCAGTTGGAGCAAGCCGGCTGAATAAGACATGGAAATCTGCAGCCAGGGCCAAATCGGTGGAATCAGCACCAGGCCACAGACGACAATTGTGAGATAGGTCAGTAACGATGAAACGGCAAAACTGAGCAGACCGCGCAGATGCAGCAGCTGTACCTGACCAAAAAACTCATCCTGCAAGGCCTGATCGGTTCGAACGGGAAGAATACTGTTATAGTTGCGCGCACGATGCTCGAAATATTGTCCTACCTTCCCTACCGGCAGGGCAATCAGCAGGGACAAGAGCATCAATTCAGTGGACAATCCTTCAAGCTGGGAACCAAGCACAATGCTTAAGACTGTAGCGGCTACAGCCACCTGGGTATCATCGGGAGGCACTGCGGCACCTACCGGCAAGCGTGCCAGCCACAGGAGCTCAACCATCACCCCAATCTGCAAACCGATCAGCGGCTCTCCCAACAACACCCCGGCCAGCGGGGCGGCAACAATCGGCCGAGACACAAGAATCTGCAGAATCGCTACCCGATCCAGACCACAGATCAAAGCGACCATTCCCCCGATCAACAGCTGAAATACCATCAGTCCGTCTCCCGCGGGCTGGGAATCAACCGGCGCCATGGTCGTTCGGTGTCGGCGGGGATACAACGAGCCGTGATGTTCACCCCTTCTTCTTCCAGAGAAATCAGATCGTCGAGATCTTCCAAGGCAAGAAACACTGTACAACTAAATCGCGCTTTGCCAATATCGGCATGAAGGTTGCCAAGGTTCAGCTGCCGATAGTTGAAACCCAGACGGTAGGCGCGCAACGCATCTGCCGGGGTACCAAACAGCAACAGCACACGGTAGCGATCAAGGGCGTTGGTCAGGAGCAGGCGAACACTCTCTGCGACAGTTCCTACCTCAACCCGCATCCGGCTTGGAACCGAGGCTTTCATCATCAGTTTTTTCAGGGGGTTGGCAGCAAGGACATCATTGGCGACGACAATACAGTTGGCTTGCACATAGGGAACCCAGGCTTCGAGAACCTGGCCATGAATAAGGCGATTATCAATGCGGGTCAATACCAGGGTCATGATTTATCCACTCGCTAATCGTTCAGACTAACGCAACAGGTCGATCGGTCGAATGATCGCCGTGCGGGCGTATTCAGCGAGTTGGGCGGCAAGTTCCTCGAACTCACAAGTTAACCGCAAACCCGCTCCTTTCAGCAACATCGGCAGGTTGACTCCAGTGACAATATCAACCTTGCTCTCTTCGAGAAATTCAACACTGATATTGGTCGGTGTTCCACCAAAAAGGTCAGTCAAAATCATGACGCCGTCACCATCAGAACCGAGCCGCTGCAACGCCTCATAAACCTGATTATGGGCATCGTCAACCGCGGTTTCAGGTTCAATGTTCACAGCAGCCAGGGCTTCCTGTGGTCCCAAAATCATTTCCGCTGCCCGGCACAGTTCGGCAGCCATGTGCGAATGAGTAACGACCAGGATTCCGATCATCTGTTACCCCTTGGTGACATCACGATGACTGCTTTGAACAATGACATCGGCAACGGGAAAATGTTGATACATATCTTCGACAATTGATACGCTGCGATGGCGCCCTCCCGTACAACCAATACCGATCGTCAGATAGCTTTTTCCCTCTTTACGATAATGAGGCAGCAAAAAAGTCAGAAGATTGTCCAGATGATAACGAAAATCGCGGGCTTCGGGCTGAGTCAGAACATAATCACGCACCTGGCTATCCAGACCGGTTAGAGGCTGTAATTCCGGCATATAGTGAGGGTTGGAAAGAAAGCGCACATCAAAGACCAGATCAGCGGCCAAGGGCAGCCCATAGCGGTAACCGAAGGATTCAATATTGACAATCAAACGCGCCAGATTCTCGGTGCCGAGATACTCCAGTACCAGGTCACGTAACTGACGGACATTAAGGTTCGTGCTGTCAATCACTCTGGTAGCGGCATCGCGCAAGAGTTGCAATTGTCCGCGCTCATTGGCAACCCCTTCCTGCACGGTTCCGACCAGAGCCAGTGGATGTGTCCGGCGGGTTTCTGAGTAGCGGCGCAAAAGCTCATCGTCGTCGGCCTCAAAAAAAAGGATCTCGATCTGATGACCGGCAGCTTGCAGCTGCTCGAAGGTGCCGGCATGATCGGTCAGAAAGGTTCGATTCCGTACGTCGATAACGACCGCGACATCCGTATGCTGACACAACTCCTGTCGCGCCCGCTGCATAAAATCAGGAAGCATGACCAGCGGCAAATTATCAACAACAAAAAAACCCTGATCCTCCATGGCCCGCGCTGCGGTGGATTTGCCGGACCCTGACAGTCCGCTGATAATAACCAGACGCTTGCTCATTCGAGGTTCTCGCCAATAATAGTGTGAGCATGCAGATGGGCTGCCTCAGCCATGCGCTTTTCCAACAGATTCTGGAACTCCTGCGCGCTATGATAACCCAGCTCTTTAAGCAGCTGATTACGGGCAGCGACCTCAACAATGGTACCGATATTGCGTCCGGGAGCCACCGGAATCTGGACAAAAGGCAGGTCAACCCCATGAAGCTGGTAAGTCATTTCATCAAGGCCATGACGGTCGTAATCTTTATCATCCTCCCACTTGACCAGTTCAACAACCAGATCAATTTTTTTCCGTTCGCGAACGGATGAAACGCCGAACAGGTGTTTGATGTTCAGAATACCCAGACCACGAATTTCCATATGATAATGGAGCAGATCCATACCCTCCCCGAAAATGACCGAAGGTAGCTTGAAGCGCACGCGAATGACATCATCAGCCACCAGTCGATAACCACGCAGCACCAATTCCAGAGCACACTCACTCTTGCCAATACCGCTCTTGCCTTGAATCAAGACACCGACACCCAGAATATCAATCAGAACACCATGGAGTGTTGATGTCGGCAACAAGTGTTCTTCAAGAAAACGGGTCATCAGCGCAATAAAATCAGAGCTTAAAAGTCTGGTACGTAGCAAAGGAGTGCCGCTGAGCTCAGCTTGTTGAATAAGGGCTTCCGGAACCTGCTGATTTTTTGTGACAATCAGGCAACAGACGCGCCGCCGACACAGCTCAATGATACGCTTTTTGGCCTCGTCTGTCGCCATATCGGCAAGAAAACAGAGCTCAGTTGAACCAAGGACCTGGATGCGATCTGAATGTAAACTCTTATTAAAGCCCGCCAGCGCCAGTCCCGGCTTTTGTATTCTTGGTTGAGAGACAAGATTTTCTATACCGGACTTACCAGATAAAAGCTCGAGTTCAAGACCTGCTTCTTTTTCTTCAAGAATTTCTCTGATACTTATGGTAGGCATAACATCAACACCTGATCAGCTGTCCTGGCGGCAACCCCATCGCATTCGCACAGGGAACAATGAAGCGCTAAGGACCCAGCTGTTACGAGGTCCCTTCATGATCAAGAATAATCTGGTAAATAGCTGCAGCATCAGCAGCTGCGAGCAACTGCTTACGTACCTGGACATCTTTGAGCAGCTTGGAAATCCGGGCCAGGGTCTTCAGGTGAACTCCGACAGCTCCCTGCGGAGCTATCAATAAAAAGAACAGCTGAGCTGACTGTCCATCCATCGACTCAAAGTCCACCCCTTGACTGCTTCGGGCAAAAACCAGTTGCAGTGTCGAAAGGTTGGCAATCTTGCCGTGGGGAATAGCAACCCCGTCCCCGATACCAGTGCTGCCAAGTTTTTCGCGCTCGTAAAGAACGTCAAGAACCTGGTTACGCTCCAGTTCAGGAACCAGCGGCACCAGAGTATCGGTCAATTCCGCAAGAACTCCTTTTTTATCGGTGGCTCTAAGCTCGCTGATGATGGCCTGCGGATTCAATAATTCAGAAATCTTCATAACTTGTGTCTTTATCACTTAAAAGAAGGTGAAACAATCGGGGTTTCACGCTGTGCGTGGAACCCCGCAATTATCCTACTTACCGTGGGGAACAATCAAACCGTAATTTCCATCTTTTCGCCGATAAACAACATTCATCTCTTCGGAACGATCATCGGTGAACACCAGGAACTCTTTGCTGAGCAGATCCATCTGCATCACGGCTTCTTCAACGGACATGGGCTTGATAAAAAACGAATTACTGCGGATAATTTCAGGCTCATCCCTTCCTTCATCAAAGCTGGGGGCTGAGTAAACAGTTTTCTCAATGCGCCGCTGTACTCCTTCACTGCCCTTATGGTTTTTAAGTTTTTCTTTGTAGCGTTTAAGCTGACGCTCTATCTTGTCTACCATCAGATCGATAGCCGCGTACATATCTTCTTTTTCTTCAGCACTTTTCATGGTCAGGCCTTTGGCAACCATCGTCACCTCGGCGCGCTGATTAATCTTTTTTTGAACCGAAAGAACCACCTGAGCGTCAATTGGTTCGTCAATATACTTTTTTACTCGTGCCAGTTTTTCTTCAACATAATCACGTAAGGGATCACTGCTTTCCATGTGCCTGAACGTCACCGCAATTTGCATAAAAACACCTCCTATTTATCGAGAGCTCTTTCATAGAGCCTCGTTTTCACTATAGTATAGCGCAGTTCTTAATATTACGCTGGAATAGAATGGTCAATACCACCTGTGATAGCGTCAAAACAGACGTTTACGTTCAGTTGATGAACCGATATGAAGCATCTCGCGGTACTTGGTCACCGTTCTGCGAGCAATGTCGATATTCTGCTCTTTCAACAGATCGACAATTTTCTGATCAGACAGGGGTTTTTTCGGGCTTTCGGTAGCGATAATTTCCTTGATCTTGCTTTTGACACTTTCAGAAGCAACCGCATCCCCACCACTGGTGTTAATGCCGCTGTTAAAAAAGAATTTTAATTCGAACAACCCCTGAGGGGTTTGCACATATTTATTCGTTGTTACGCGACTGACCGTGGACTCATGCATCTGAATATCTTCGGCCACATCGCGCAACACCATTGGTTTAAGATGTTCGATGCCCTGATCAAAAAATTCGCGCTGGAATTTAACAATGCTCTGGGTGACCTTGTAAATAGTGCGCTGACGCTGATGAATGCTTTTGATCAGCCACACAGCACTACGCATCTTATCCTGGATATAATCGCCGGTCTGTTTATCGACCCCTTTAGATTCCATCAGGGCATTACGATAAAAAGAACTGATGCGCAAGTTTGGTAACCCCTCGTCGTTCTGGGTAACAATATAATCATCACCCAGTTTGTGAATATAGATGTCGGGGACAATATAATGCGCATCTTCATCGTTATAAGCACTGCCGGGTCGCGGGTCAAGGGCTGAAACCAGCTTGGTTGCTGCGAAAACTTCCTCTACCGGCAGCTTGAGCACCTTGGCGATCTGCTGGTACTTGCGGCCTTCAATCTCTTCAATAAAATCACGCAACAACAGTGCCGCTAACGAATCAGATTGTCCCAGTCGATCGAGCTGTAACAAAAGACATTCCTGTAGATTACGGCATGCCACTCCGGGAGGATCGTACCCTTGGACACGGTTAAGAGCTGCTTTATAAATCTCAAGGTCTACAGCAGCATGCTCCGCCAGCTCGTCAATCGCCGTTCGCAGATAACCGGCATCATCCAGATTGCCGATAATATCGATAGCAGCATGCTGTTCAGCCGTCGGCATGGTGGAGAGTCCAAGTTGCCACAGCAAATGATCACTCAGGCGACGCGGTTGAGTCATCAGGCTTTCGAATGAAGGGCGATCTTCCTGCTCCTCATAGTTATCACGGGCGTCATTGCTGGTACTGTTGAGACTGTAGCCTTCGAGATAGGTCTGCCAATCGATATCAGTAACCCCGTCGCTTTCCCCGGAAAGCTCCTGTTCAGGCGACGCTTCCTGGGTTGGAGTCGAATCATCTTCAACCCCGGCGCGGACCTCTTCCTCCTTCTCCTCCTGCAGATCCATCCCCTCTTCAAGAACCGGATTTTCGGCAAGTTCCTGGGAGATTGTTTCAACCAGCTCCAATCGCGATAACTGGAGCAGCTTGATAGCCTGCTGCAATTGGGGGGTCATCACCAATTGTTGGCTGAGTTTTACCTGAAGACGAAGGTCGAGTGCCATAATTCCTTTGTAGTCTAAACATGATGGTTTTGCAAATCCGCCCGGCTAACGCCAAAACAGATCAGAGTTTGAATTTGTCTCCCAGGTAAATCTCCCGTGCCACAGGACTCGCCGCAATCTGTTCAGGCGTGCCATATTCCAGCACCTGCCCCTGATTGAGGATATAGCCGCGATCGCAAACACCCAGGGTTTCCCGAACATTATGATCCGATATGAGAATACCGATACCACGTGATTTGAGATCCGAAATTATATTCTGAATATCGATAACCGCGATCGGATCAATACCCGCAAAAGGTTCATCAAGGAGCAAAAATGCCGGTTTCAGCACCAGCGAACGAGCAATTTCCACCCGCCTGCGCTCACCCCCGGACAGGGCAAAACCTTTAGAATCACGAATGTGGGCGATATTCAAGTCGGCCAATAACTGCTCCAAACGTTGTTGTTGTTCGGCCCTGGTCAATCTCAGGGTTTCAATAATCGCCAGCAGGTTGTCAGCCACCGTCAGCTTGCGAAAAACGGACGGTTCCTGGGGAAGATACGAAATTCCCGAACGTGCCCGTTGATACATGGGCATGGAGGTCAGCTCAATCTGGTCAAGAAAAATCCGCCCCTGATCTGGCGTTGCCAGGCCGACCACCATATAAAAGCTGGTTGTTTTACCGGCACCGTTAGGGCCAAGCAGACCAATCACTTCACCGGAACTGACCTCCAGGTCAACCCCGGCAACCACTTCTCGACCAGCGTAAGATTTGCGTAAATCAGTAGCCTTAAGCGTTCGAATCACGGTGACTCCGGGTTTTTTCCGGCAGGATCACTGCCCGCACCCGGCCGCTTTCAGCACTTTTGACAATGCTGCGATTCTGGCCGATAAACAGAGTTATCTCATCACCATTGATACGATTTTCGCCCTGAACGACCTCTGCATTACCGAACAGAATCAAGGTGTCAGCATCGCGATCGAAAATAGCATTGTCTCCACGCGCATTCCGTAAGGGTTCTTCGATGTGAACAGCACCTGCGGTATTCGATACGGCGAACCTCGTTCTGTTCGTCAAGAGGCAAGTCAGCTGATCCGTATACAGGGTCATTTCCCCCTGCCGGGCAACAACATCGCCACTGAATATGGATTTTTTGCTCCTGTTGAAAGACTTCAAGCTGCCGCGATGTAATTTCCAGTGGCTGATCACGATCTGCCGACGCAAAGAATCAACAGCGCCGGCATTTACCGTCAGACAAAGAGCAATAGCAGAAGATATTTGAAGAGCAGTTCAATTCTCACCCGGATTCTCCTTTGTTTCCGGCAACAACAGCATCCTGACATCTTTTTTACCAACAGGGTGTTTTTGTCGAGATCAACCTGCAAGCCAACCCCGGTTAATTCAATCCGTGGAGCCGTATAATGAATTGGCGCTGTGGTGGACAACCGACGCTGCTGGTCATGATAACGCAATGATTCAGTTTGCAAACGTTCACCACCTTCACCGACAACCACAACCTCACCCCAGACATCCACCTGGCGGGTGTCTTCCTGTAGTTCTCCACGATCAGCGGTCAGGTTCAGATCGCCAAAGCTCCAGCCTCATAAAAGTTAATTGCACTGGATTCAATCGCACCAGATTACTGCTACGCAGATACTCAGCACGATCAGCTACCAGAGTCCAGCGTTTACGTCCATCCTGTGTTTCCGTGTAGTTCAGATTGTCCAGCGCGAGGTCAATCTCCGGGGGCAGGGTTTTAAAAGTTTCCTGCACCGGCTTTTGTTGAACATAGCGCCAAACCACAAGGCTGAGCAGAACAACCACAAGCAAAATGATCAATGCCAGAATGCGCCTGATATTCAGCATAACTGCGCCAATGTCTGATTATGGCACACGGATTGAATCACGGGGAAAAATAACGTGCCGTTTGCTCATTCCAGTGACCACCACCTTGCAACAACAGATCACAGATTTCTCTAACCGCACCACGACCTCCGCAACGCCGGGTAACATAGTCAACCCGTTCGGCCATTTGCGGCACGGCATCAGCGACAGTGGCACTGAATCCAACTCGGCTGAGGATCGGCAGATCGATCAGGTCATCACCGACATAGGCGATCTGATGATCCGCCAGGCCGGTCTGCTGGAGAATATCCAGATAGGGTTCGAGCTTGGCCTTTGCACCCTGGTACAGAATGCTGATCCCCAATTCCTGAGCGCGCTGATTGACAATGGCTGATGTTCTCCCGGTAATGATTCCGACCTTGAAGCCGGCACGTTGAAGCATTTTCAAACCATGGCCATCTTTAACATCAAAAGCTTTTAGCTCATTGCCCTTCTGATCATAAATAATTCTACCATCGGTCATCACACCATCGACATCGAGCAACAACAGTTTAATAGCAGCAAGTTTTTCATTCATTTCAATATTCATCAGACCACCCCGGCACGCAGCAGATCGTGCAGATGAATAATACCAACCGGCACCTGACTCTGCTCATCTTCGAACACAAAAAGAGAGGTGATCGCATGTTGTTCCATGATTTGCAGTGCCTTAGCCGCCAGATTGCGTCGTAAAATCCGCTTAGGGGAGGTTGACATGGCATCGGCAATAGGTAATTGCAAGGTTTCCAACCCACGTTCCATAATCCGCCGCAGATCACCGTCAGTAAACACCCCCTGTAGCAGCCCGGCCGTATCGACAATCCCGGTCACCCCGAGTTTTTTGCTGGTAATCTCAAACAGGGCGTCGCGCAGCAGGGTATCCGGAGATACCAGCGGGATGTCGGCCCCTTTGTGCATCAGGTCATGAACCCGCAACAGCAGTTTTTTACCCAAAGCGCCGCCGGGATGAAACATAGCAAAATCTTCCGCCTTGAATCCACGCTCATTAAGCAATGCGACCGCAAGAGCATCGCCCATGGCCAATGTGGCAGTAGTACTGGCTGTCGGCGCCAGTCCCAGGGGGCAGGCCTCTTCTGCAACACTGATATCAAGATGAACATCACCGGCGATCCCCAGAGTGCTGGCTGGCCGTCCCGACATGGCAATCAGGGGCAACCCCATACGCTTGATCACCGGCAGAATACGACAAATTTCTTCGGTTTCACCAGAATAGGAGACAGCAATCACCACATCACCGCGTGATAACATACCCAGATCTCCATGAATGCCCTCTGCCGGATGAAGAAAAAAGGTCGGGGTCCCTGTCGATGCCATAGTTGCGGCAATTTTGTGACAGATAAGTCCCGACTTCCCCATGCCGGTAACAACAACCTTTCCCTGACAGGCCAGAAGGATTTTGATGGCCTTGACAAAATGATCATCCAACCGTTCTTTTAAGGCATGAACAGCATCGGCCTCGATCTGCAAGACCTGACGGGCTATTTCCAGCATTTATTTATCACCTTGATCAAGAGAGGCTTTAACCACCTCATCGATGGTCAACATCTGCATCAACATCGTTTCTACCTGTGCCAGCGGCAGAGAATTGGCACCATCACACAGGGCCCGGTCAGGATGTTCATGGACCTCCCAGAACAGTCCGTCAATACCGGTAGCTACTGCTGCCCGCGACAGAGCACCAACAAACTGACGTTGTCCCCCGGATGAACCTCCGGCACCACCGGGCAGCTGCACCGAGTGCGTCGCATCAAAAATCACCGGATAGCCTGACTGGCGCATAATCACCAGGGCACGCATGTCAGTGACCAGGTTGTTATAACCAAAGGTCGCACCCCGTTCAGTCAGGAGAACCTGACGATTCCCGGTGGAGATCACCTTGTTAACACCGTGTTCCATATCCCAGGGCGCAAGGAACTGCCCCTTTTTAATATTGATCGGCTTACCCGTCTGTCCTGCTGCCACCAGCAGGTCGGTCTGGCGACACAAAAAGGCCGGAATCTGCAACACATCGAGCACTTCAGCAGCCGCGTCAATCTGGTTGATATCATGAATATCTGAGAGAATCGGCAAGTCAAATTCCTTCTTGACCCGCGCCAGAATCCGCAAACCGGAATCTATACCTAAACCACGAAATGAGGTGACCGAGGTGCGATTAGCTTTGTCGTAAGAGGCTTTGAACACCAACTCGCAGCCAAGCCGGGTGGTGATTTCCTTTAAACCTTCAGCGATACGCAAGGTCAGGTTTTCGTCCTCAATGGCACAGGGCCCAGCAATCAGAACCAGGGGCTTCTTACCGCCAAAGCGCGCGCTGCCAACGGCAACTTGCTCCATACTGCTACTCCTGCCGCACTTTTAAACAAGCGCCGATAAAAGATTCAAACAAGGGGTGCGGCGCCATGGGTCGCGACTTGAATTCCGGGTGGAACTGACACCCCAGAAACCACGGATGATCCTTGAGTTCGATAATCTCGACCAGATTGGACTCCGGATTGATCCCGGAGAAGATCAGTCCACACCCTTTGAGTTTTTCCAGATAGTTATTGTTAAATTCAAAGCGATGGCGATGACGCTCGGAAATCAGCTCCACGCCATAGATGCGTCGCGCCAGGGTATCCTTCTCCAGAGTACAGGGATAGGCTCCGAGACGCATAGTGCCGCCTACCTTTGACCTTCCTCTGTTCTTCCATAATATGGATGCTTCCGCCTGTTCGTGAAAACCTGATGAGTGGGCATCGTCAATCGTGCAGACATGGCGCGAAAACTCGACAAAATGTTTCACTTGCATCCCCAGACAGATTCCGCGCGACGTTATTGATCCGCGCATATTGGATCGCAGAGATTTTGCCCTCACTGCCACGTCGGCCGAAACCACCGGGCACGAGGATGCCGTCGACATCGCTGAACCATGCCATTAAGTCCATGGCGTTCTCCAGAGCTTCAGAATCAACGTATTTGAGATTGACCCGACAGTCGTTGGCGATACCGCCATGGATTAAAGTTTCGGCCAGGGATTTATAACTTTCCGTCAGATCAACGTATTTGCCGACAATGGCACGGTAATGCCTCGAGGTGTTTTACCCGCTCAACAATCTGCTCCAATCGGTCAGATCGGGCGACGGCATTCAGATATCTGTGATAACTGATAACTCTCGTCAGCTCCCTGGTCATGAAAAGCGGTCGGCACCTCGTAGATGGTTTCCACGTCACGGGTAGTAATCACCGCTTCTTCAGGCACATTGGTGCAGAACCAGAGCGATTCGGCCTTCATATCACGGGGAATTTCACGATCACAGCGACACAACAGGATATCAGGCGAATACCACCCTCGCGCAGATCCTGACGCTGTGCTGGGTCGGCTTGGTTTTCAGTTCACCAGGCGGTAAGGGGAGTAGGGGAACCAGAGCCGCGGACATACAGAATCATTGTCGCGTCCACGGTCAACGTGAACCGACGAATCGCCTCAAGAAACGGTAGGATTCAATATCGCCGACAGTACCACCAACCTCCACGATGGCGAGGTCAACCCCTTGGCATTGTCGAGAATCTTCTGTTTTATCTCATTGGTGGATGTGCGGAATCACCCGGAACGGTACTACCCAGGTGATAATCGCCGCGCCGCTCCTTACGAATAACCGAATCGTAGACCTGGCTGCGGTGTTGACTCGGCGTGACAAGGTAGCGGTGGTATAACGCTCATAGTGACCGAGATCGAGATTCGTCTCGGCACTATCGTCGGTAACAAATACTTCAAGCCGCGCTGGAAACGGACTCATGGTGCCGATTCACATTGATGTAGGGATCCATCTTCTGCATCGAGACCTTCAGACCCCCGCCTCCATCAGTGTATCAATCGAAGCGGTTGATAGCCCTTTGCCGAGAAGAGACAACACCGCCGGTCACAACATAAATTTTGCCCTCACGTGGAAAATTATCCCTGATATTCGTTTGGTGTTGCTATTCGCTTGTGTAGGGGCCTTCGGATCCTGTGGCAGCGGTGTTCGTCGCCATAAGCGGTCAGGGATGACGAAAAGCATCCCTTGACACAGGATCCGAAAGCCCAGTGTTGAACAGATACAATTGTTCTTATCCTGCTTCACACCAAGGGCGTGATTCTACACTCAAACAGAACCGAATGGAAACCCTGAACCGTAAAAATGAATCAGCTTTTGCGCAAAAAGCAAGCTGCTGTTTTAACTGTTTTTTTCTTTATTCATCAACTTTTCAACACGCTCAAGATCCGCCGGTGTATCAACCCGTGGCTGTCCCACTCGGTCTCGGCAATGCTAGAGGCGAACACCCCGTTCCAGGGGCACGTAACTGTTCGAGACGCTCGAGCTGCTCAAGGGGGTTCCAGGCCAGCTCGATAATCAAGCAGCAACGCACGCCGATACACATACAGGCCAACATGACGCCACACCGCCGGTAAGGCAAATGGCTTCCAGTCGACCGCACCGATATCACGGCCATGGGATCGGGGCTCGAGAAAATACAAAGCAAATCCATGCTGATCCCTGACCACCTTGACCACATTCGGATTGTAAAAATCTTCCGTTTGGGTCAGACGTACAGAAAGTTCCCATCTCAATTTCAGCGTTTTCAAGTAGCGGTCGTATCGCCTGATCATCTGCGGCTGAATCATCGGCTCATCCCCTGCACATTAACGATCAGCTCAATGTCCACCACCATGGCACTCACGCCGTTAAGGCTTGCGTTATATGGCACTGGCTGTTGTTACACTGTCCTATGGTCGGTGATCAGCGTGCGCCGGGCATGGCTTCTCCGTCGGCCCGCACGCAGTCCAGATACGCTGATCATCAGTAGCGACAACAACCCGATCAACCAGTTTGGCCGCAGTAACCCGCCGGTAAACATGTTGAATCATCGGCAGTCCCTGTAATAAGGCCAGCGGCTTGCCCGGAAAACGGGTTGACGCGTAACGGGCAGGGATGATTGCGGTGACATTTTTCATACGGGAACAATCCTTTAAACCGGAAGTTCAATCACTGTGGGGCTGGTAGAGTCGCGCAATACGCTTGGCCAGAGAAAAAATCTGTTTGAATTTATCAGTAATTTCAAACTCGAGCTGTAACAGCTTCAATCGTTCAGTATCACTGGCGGCCATGCTCGCCACCTGACGGCGAAAGGCCCCCTCAACGGTCTCATTCACTTCGCGGCGCAGCCCCAACAACTCTTGTGCCAGGCTCGAGTCATTTTCACTGACTGCCCGGACAGCGAGTTCGACAGCCGTATGGATATAGGCATGCAGGCGCTCCAGCAATTCTCGGGTTTGGGCCCCGGGTCGTAGTGGCAGCTGCACCATTTTAAAGCCAGTTTCAACCAGTTCCGATTCAATAATATCGCCGATCCGCTCAAGGGTATCGGCCGCCTGACTCAGCAGATAATAGTCGTAAGCCTGATCTTCAGTCAGCTCTTTTTTACCGAGCAGAGAAAGGTACCTGATGATTTCAGCATGGAGCAGATCGATAACGTCATCGCGCTTCTGTACCTCACGAAACAGATGAGTGTCCAGTTTTTCCAGGGCGGGCCAGATAGCATGGGTCATTTGAACGACCTCTTTACCCATACGGCCAACCTCCATACGCGCCAGACTCAGTGCTGCTGCCGGTGTATCTAACAGCCGCTCATCAAGAAATTTCGGCACACAAATCGGCGTTTTTCCAGACCCTTTCCGTTCCGGCACCAGTATCATCACCAGCCTGGAAAAAAGGGGAGAAAAGCCGATAAACACCAGAGTATTGACAACATTAAACAGGGTGTTGGCATTGGCGATCTGCCGCGGTGCTTCTGCCGCCAACCGGCTCATCCCTTCCAGGTCGATATACCGGGGAGACAGGGTGACCGTCAGGGCAGCTAGCTGATCAATAAAACCAAACCACAACAGCACACCGGCAACATTAAAGAGCACATGAATGGTAGCCGCGCGCAGGGCAGCTCGCGGCTTACCGATAGTCGCCAGCATAGCGGTCACACAGGTACCAATATTGGCGCCCAACGCCAGGGAAATACCTGCCGGCAGGGACATAAATCCCTGACTGGCCATAATGATGATCAAACCTGTTGTCGCCGCCGAAGACTGAATCAAGGCGGTAAAAAGGGCACCGATCAGCAAGCCAACCAGCGGGTTATCCATCTCCACCATCCACTCAAGAAACGGTGGATAGAAACGTAGTGGGCCCATGGCATCGGTCATGATCCCCATGCCGAAAAAGATCAGCCCCAACCCCAGCAGCATCCCGCCATAGTGGCGAAATTGTTCACGCCGGGCAAAGGTCAGCATAGCGAATCCCGCAGCAACCAATGACAAGGCATAAGCCGAGACGTTAAAGGCAATGATTTGCGCGGTAAAGGTCGAGCCGATATTGGCGCCCATGATAACGCCAACGGACTGGCTTAACGTCATCGCACCGGCACTGACAAAACCCACCACCAGGACGGTTGTCACCGATGAGGATTGCAGCATGGCCGTCGTCATTGCCCCGACCAGAGCACCACTGAAGCGGTTGCTGGTCAAACGCTCAAGGCTGGACTGTAAGCGCGATCCGGCCGCTGCTTTGAGGGATTCGGTTAAACGATCCAGCCCCAGCAGAAAAAGCGCCAACCCACCAAAAAGCCCCATCAACATGGCTCCCCATGAGAAATCCTGGGGATCAGGCACACCGAGACTTGTCGCTGCCGAAGCAGCAGTAACCATCAGGACAAGCAGGAAGCTTATAAAAAGGTAGCGGCCTATCATCATTTAACCTGGGAAAAGCTTTTATCCCGCAGACGGGGAACAACCGCCTGAGCTATGACCAGCAGAGCGGTCAGCAACAGACAGGCAAGGGCAAAGAGATCGCCAAAGCGCGTGTAGAAGGTAGGCTCCGCGCCAAGACCAACCCTACCGGAGATCTGCAAGGATTCAAAAATCGGACCGGACTGCACAATCTCGCCACTGGGGGCAATCAGAGCGGAGATGCCGGTATTAGCGGAACGCGCCAGCCAGATACGGTTTTCAATCGCGCGAAAGCGCGCCATCGCCAGGTGCTGATAGGGAGCCGATGAACGACCGAACCAGGCATCATTCGTAATATTCACCAGCAGATCCGCTCCCTGCTGGACATGTTGACGTGCCAGGTATGGAAAAATCACTTCATAACATACCAGCACCCCAAGATGATGTTCACCCAGGGGCAAGGGAACGATGTCACCCGGAACAAAATCGCCAACCCCCACCACCAATTTGTCAACAAAGGAAAGCAACGACCCCAATGGCACATATTCACCAAAAGGCACCAGGTGAACTTTGTCAGAGCGGCCCTGTCTGGCCCCATCCCTACCAATCAAAAAAGCACTGTTCAGGTAGTGGTATTCTCCGCTTGACGCGATGTGATAAGCGGGAGTACCGACCAGCAGCGGCACACCGCTGTGCCTGGGCAGATCATGAACCAGAGAAGCCAGGGGAGAAGGATCCTGCAGATAAAAGGGGGTTGCCGCTTCCGGCCAGATCAACAGATCAGGATGGTTCGCCAAGGCCTGTTGAGACAGAGACAGATAGCGAGCTATCGTCTCCTGTTGCAATGCCGGATCCCATTTTTGTGACTGCTCAAAATTCCCCTGGATCAGCGCTACCGCTAACTGCTCCGGGCGCTCATCAGTAAGTTGCCCCGAGCGCCAGATGCCATAGCCAAAATGACTGATCAGCAGCAGCGCAACCCCGACCGTCGCCCAGCGAGTAAACGGTTGCTTGGGGTGCAAAACAAGCTGGGCGATCCAGGCGTTAACCGCAACCAGGATCATGCCAACACCGTAAACACCGGTCACATCGGCCGTTTGAATGACCAGACTGAAGTTGTGTTGGGAATAGCCGATCAACGCCCAGGGGAAACCGGTCAACAGCCAACCACGCAAAAATTCAAGAGCGACCCAGATGACCGGCAAACTGATCAGAACGGGAATACCGAGCCGTTGTTTGCTGCGCCAGGAAAGCCAGGTAGTAACGGCGAAAAAAAGCGCCAGGTAGGTGACCAGCAGCAGATAAGCAACGAGGGAGGAAAACGGGTCAAGACCACCAAAGGTGGTCATGACAATGTTCAGCCAGTAAAGAACGGCGGCAAAAAAAGTCGCCCCGGCCCAAAAGCCACAGGCAAAGGGGCGTTTTTCCATCACCAGCAGCAGCGGCACCAATGCTACCCAGGCCAGCGGATAAAAATCCGGTCGTGGAAACGACAGGGCCAACAGTCCGCCTGACAGCGCCGCTATCAGCAGGGTTTTATCAATCCGCACCATCATCGCCCATATCTGACCGCAACGGAAAAATACGGATCTGCTGAATCGAACGCTGGTCCCCTTTTTCAATCAGCATATCAAACTGGCCAACACGAACTTTTTCACCAACGATCGGCACCTGACCAAACTGCTCAATGACATAGCCACTGATCGTGTCAAATTTTTCTCGCGCCACTTCAACGTCAAAATATTCTTCAAACTCTTCAATATTGAGCCGTCCATTGACCACCACAGTGCCATCGGGATCCTCAATCAGCCATTCTTCTTCCAGATCATACTCATCCTGAATATCGCCGACGATCTCCTCGATCAGATCCTCAATCGTAATTAAACCCGCAGTACCACCATACTCATCGATAACAATGGCGATATGGACCCGCGTTTCGCGAAATTCCCGCAGCAACACGCTGACCTGTTTCGATTCCGGCACCAGAAATGGCTGGCGCAGAACCTTATCCAACGGGACATTGTCGAGGGGCTGCCCCCAATAGTGAAGTAGATCCTTGGCATAAACCAGCCCGATAATATTGTCGATATTTCCTTTGTAGATCGGGATCCGCGAGTGCCCTGACTGAAGAATAGCTTCCAACACCTGGGTCAGAGGAGCTACGGCATCAACGCAGACCATATCAGTCCGTGGCACCATGATTTCGCGCAGGTAGGTTTCATCGAGCTCCAGGATTGACTGAAGCATGTCCCCTTCTTCCTCATCAATAATTCCGCGCTGTTCCGATTCATCGATTAACTGCTGCAACTCTTCTTCGCTTCCAGCCGAAGCTCGCCTGCTCAAACGATTCAGAAGGCGTTGCAGCAACCCTTCTCGTCCCTTTTCATTACCAGCGTCCACCTTGAATTTGTTCTCCTTGTTGGTTGTTGCAACATGTCATTGATCGATAGCCAGAGGAAAATCCTCAACCAGTTGGGCAAAAACTTCCCGTTCCCGTTGTTCCATTTCTTGCGCTTGTTCGGCGCTGCCGCGTTCATGATCGTATCCCAGGAGATGCAGGACTCCATGCACCAGCAAAAACCACAGCTCATGTTCAAAAGGAATCTGTGCCGCAGCGGCGTCGCCGGCAGCGCGATCAACGGAAATAACCACATCGCCGAGCAACTGTGGCTGCACCCCGGCGCCCGGACCTTCCTGCATGGCAAAAGAAATCACATTCGTTGGATGATCGCGCTGTAAAAATTCGCGATTAATCTGTTGAATACCCGTATTGTCGACGATCAGAATCGACAGTTCAGCGTCAGGCTTCGCGCAGATATTTAAGATTTGCTGAGCCACCTTGCGCAGCGACCGCTTCAAAATCTTGTGTTTGCGCTGGCGATTTTCGATCTGTATTCGCATTCTTAACCTTATTTCCCTTATCGTGCGTAGCGGCGTTATCACTGCCATCACTTTTGGCTTTAACAATGTGAACCGGCTCCGGATAGTCAACCCGGTGATGAAATGAACTCGACAAGACGCGGGTAAAGCTCTTGGCGATTTCGTTAAGGTCACGCAAGGTCAAATCACATTCGTTAAGTTGTCCATCGATAAAAATATTGTTAATCAGTTTTTTTACCATCCCTTGAATCCGGGCCGGGGTAGGATCGGCCAGGGTACGACTGGCAGCCTCTACGGCATCGGCCAGCATAATCAGCGCAGCTTCACGTGTTTGGGGTTTAGGACCATGATAGCGATAATCGCGCTCGTCCACCTGCTGCACCCCTGGATCGGCAAGAGATTTAGCGCGATCGTAGAAAAACTTGATCAGCGCCGTACCATGATGCTGCTGAATAATATCAATCAACTCAGAGCCCAGTTTGTTCTCACGTGCCAGATCAACACCATCCTTGACATGAGAGGTCAGAATCAGGGCACTCATGGAAGGCGCCAGCTTGTCGTGTTTGTTGCGCTGGCCACCGGTATTTTCGATAAAATAAAGAGGTTTACGGATCTTGCCGATGTCGTGGTAATAGGCAGCTACCCGTGCTAACAATGGGTTGGCGCGGATCGATTCAGCCGCTGATTCAGCCAGGTTTCCCACCAGAATCGAATGATGATAGGTACCAGGTGCCTGAATCATCAACTGGCGCAGAACCGGCGCATTCATATTGGCCAATTCGAGTAATTTGATATCCGTCGTATATTTGAAGACCGACTCAACCAGCGGAATAGTACCGTTAACAATAACCGCACTGATGATCCCGCCGGCAAAACCAAAGCCCAGCCGATATAACAGCTGCATATCGGCAGCGCGACCGGTAAGCAGATGCAGACCGATCAACATAGCGACATTGGTTAAGCCAATCCACAGGCCTGCGCGATAGAGGGTAGTACGTTGCTGACAATAACGTACCCCATGGGCACCGACAATGCTGCCGACCAGAGCATAAATAGCCACCAGCAAACTGTTGCCGAACAACACTCCGGCCAGGACAGCTGAACAGATCCCGACAATAAAAGCGGTTTCAGAATTCAGCACAATACGCACCAGCATGGCAGCCAGAGCAAAGGGGATGGCATAGTAGTAAGTCATGGCATCGATGGATGACAAGACCGTTCCCATCCCGGCAGAAACAAAGATCGACACCTTGATAAGAATAAAATGGGCAACCAGCACCGACCCCAAAAACAGCAGATCACGACGATCCGGATTAAACTTGCTGATATTCCCTTGTGCAAAAACAAAACCGACAAAAATCAACAGCATGATACAGATCAGCAGACCAACGGCACTCTGCAAGGTATGACTGCTGCGCCCCGAATCACGCAATACCTGTAGTTTGAGAATCTGGTCGGCACTGATGCGCTCCCCTTCCCGCACGACCATCTCCCCCTTTTTGATCTGGAAGAGGACCGGCGTCACCTGACTGGATGCCGACAATCGGCGCTTTTCAGTCTCCTGCCGATCTAACACCAGGTTGGGACGCAACTGCTGCTGCACCAGTTTAAGCAGCACCTGTTGCTGGACGGCTTTCAACGTACCAAGACCGGCCAGGTGACCCTCAGCATCGTGGAGCGCATCATTAAGGCTAATGACCCGCTCAACCCATTGGGGAGATGGAACACGCTCCTGATCACTCTCAAGTAGAATAATGCCAGAATGACGATCATCCTGAAAACTCTGCAAGCTGGCAACAATCGGGCGCTCGAACAGCGGTTTAAGGAGGGTATTGACCTGCCCGACCAGTTCTCGATCGAGGGGGAGGCCAAGCAACGGCCCGTAATCCTCAGGGGTAAGAGGGACGCCAAAATCAGCTTCAAGACGCGGCAACAGATCCTCGGCAGGGTAAAGACCGACATCTTCCAGCCGCTGGGATAGAAAAACCAGTCCGCGTTCCAAACGCTCAATCGCCTGGACACCGGCACTCGGTTCATAGCGATAGGCCAGAGGCACTGCACGCGCTGCGGCATCACGTTTAGCACGGGTCAATTCGATATCTTCGACCAGCATGTCACGGGGCGACTTAATATCCCGCGGGGCAATATCCCCTGGCGAAAAAGATGCAGGAATCAGCCCCCCTTTGGGAACAATAATGACTGCCAGTAAAAGCGCCACGGCAAACAGCACCCATTTACGCATCAGCACCGGACTGCGCCAGAACCGCCATTCCTGCCAGGAACGGGAACGACTACGCCCTGCGGCTTTGTTTTTTTTATCTTTAGTCATGAGTCCTCGGATCAGTCAGGCGCGTTAATTCTGGCAGGGCGAGGCTGTGATTCCTCGGTTTTTGCAGAGGGCTTTTGCTCAGCGCGCTGATAAGCCTGCACGATCGCCTGAACAATGGGATGACGAACAACATCAAGATCACTAAAGTAGGTAAAGGCAATGTCGGGAACACCACGTAACACCTCGGTGGCATGCAGCAGCCCCGAACCGGTTCCACGCGGCAGATCGATCTGAGTGACATCACCGGTAATCACCGCCCGACTGCCAAACCCGATGCGGGTCAAAAACATTTTCATCTGTTCCGCGGTGGTGTTTTGTGCTTCATCAAGAATAACAAAGGCATCATTAAGAGTACGACCACGCATAAAGGCAAGGGGTGCAACCTCAACCACGCCGGTATCAACAAGTCCCCGGGCTTTGTCGAGATCAAGCATATCATACAGGGCATCGTATAAGGGCCGCAGATAAGGGTTAACCTTCTCGGCCAGATCCCCGGGCAGAAATCCCAACTTTTCCCCTGCTTCAACCGCCGGGCGCACCAGCATGATACGACTGACCTCTTTGCGCATGAGAGCAGCCACCCCCATGGCCATGGCCAGGTAGGTTTTGCCGGTTCCTGCCGGACCGATGCCAAACACTAAAGTCTGGCTGCGGATCTGGTCAATATAGCTTTTTTGTGCCAGACTTTTTGGCGTAATCAGCTTGTTGCGCGCCGAAACAAAAACCGTATCGTAAAAAATATCGCGCAAATTTGTTGATGAATCGGTCGACAGGATGCGGATAGCATAGTCGATGTCCGTGGGATACAGGGGCATCTCATCACGCAGCAACGCGCAGAGCTCTTCAAGCAGGCGATAACCGATCTGCACCTGTGCCGGGTTGCCGGACAAGTGCAATACCGTCCCCTGACTACCAAGGCGAATCCCGAGTTTCTTTTCTATCAGCTTAAGATTCTGATTCTGTTGGCCGAACAGCTGGGCCGCCAGGGCAGGATTGCCGACATCAAATGATTGGCGAGGGGTCATATGTGGTATATAGATGCAGCAAGAATTTGAGTAATCACGCCCGAAATCTAGCACCAAATGAACTCGCAATGCAAGAGGCACAGCGTCGGCATGCGTCATTCCACCTTTGGGTTCATTCGTGATATATTTTATTTCAACTTACAGCGACTCCAGGGACAGATTGTGAATCTTGATTCTTCCAGTTATTCAGACGTGAAAAATAACGCAGTGGCCGTCGAAAAACTGCTGAAACAGCTGAATGTGACCCGCCGCATGATCAGTCTGTACCCGTCTGACCACCCGCAGATTCGTACCAGTATCAGCCGGACGCTCACAATTCTCAATCGCATGTGGGATGATCATCGCACGGTGACCCTGGGCATTACACCGACAACAATATATATTGATAACCAACGCCTCGAACAGCAGGATTCGGTTTTCCGCGAGTTTGCCCACTTTTTTTTCCATGCCGGCGTCGCTTCTATCAGCTTCCATAAGGGACTCGATGCTCAGGAACTGATCCGTTTTCATCGCCTTCTACAGGATAAAGAGGAACCCCTCTTTAATGACGCAACCTTTGCCACACAACTGGAAGCAGAGAAAATTTTCAATATCAGCGCCCAGATGATTGACTACAGGGCTTTCCATGAAAAAACGGGTTTGACCAACGGACAAAAAGGGACAGATAATCTCTGGGAAAACTTTCTCCTGCGATTACAAGAGGGAGACATTGAGACAGCTGACTACCTTGAACCCGATCATCAAGATGAGATTATTGAACTCTTTAACCGCAAACTTTCCGGCACTTCTGCCGAGCAGGAACAAGCAGCAGAAGGAATCGGGCGGCTTTTATCTTTTGGTCATTCCAATCGACAATCGCCTGTTTCTTTACGTACCTACGATAAAAACCTCAACATGCTCCTGGAACGACTCACCCCCGAAGCAAGGAATGATTTCCTCCGCAAAGGGCTGAAGAACATTGAAAATCAGGAGCGGTCAAACCTGCAGCTGGCATTGGCGCGTCTTTCTCCGGGGTTTCTTGAAGCCATGGTGGCACATTCGACCAGGCTCAACAGCGCCCTTTCTCCGCGACTTCTTCATCTGATTAATTCTCTTTCAGCCGATATCGATCCTGGAACAGCCCCCGCTGCCAGGCGTATTTCTTCTGACGAGACCCGAACCAGAATGAACACCCTGTTTAAGGAAGAACAAGAAGACCTTTACCTGCCGAAGGGCTATCAGCAGGCTCTTCATACAGCAATGAACAGCAGCACTCCGGGCACTCTATCAGTTGAGGACCGTGAAACTCTGAACCAAATGATCAGCAATCAATCTGTTGAAGAGCAGACGGCCCGGATTATTTTTGAACGGCTGCACGCACAACCTGACGCCCAACTGGCTGCGACATACCAGAACCATCTGCTTGATTTCTCGCGCATGTTTCTCGAAGCCGGCAATTATGTCGCCCTGCACTCTACCTATCAGCATTGGAACCGATTTATCAACCAGAGTGGGAGTCCCATCGAACTGCTGGCCGAAAAGCTGGCAGCCTTCCACACCCAGGCATCATTCATGGCCGAGGTACTTGACGGATTTGTTCTCTGGGATGACGATAGACACAAGGAAATAATGGATTATGTTGTGCTGGTTGGCACCCCTTATTGTGAGCCGATCGTCGAGCGTCTGGGGCTGGCACGCCACTACTCAGAACGTAAACGCTGGATTGATCTACTGACCCGCATCAGCACAGATACCAGAAAGGTCATTATCCCCTTTCTCACCGATGAACGCTGGTACCTGGTACGTAATCTGGTCATGATCCTGGGCACCGAACCCACCCCGGCGGTAATGAAAGCGATTCAACCCTTGCATCAGCACCCGCATCCACAGGTTCGGGCAGAAACAATCCGTGTCCTTTTTAGCTGCAATCCAGTCACCGCTAATCGCCTGCTGCTGGGAGAACTGAACAACGATGAAGAAGATACCCGCCTGGCTGCTGTCAACATTGCCCACTTAAGCCGTGATCCGGAGGTTCTGACATACCTGCACCAGCAACTTGAGAAAGAGCTGGACAATGATGTTGATCTGACTTTTTTAAAGGCCGTTGTCAGAAGCCTGTGCCGGCGTGGAGAAAAAGAGAGCCTTGTCATCATACGCCGGGTTCTAAACCGAGGAGGTTTGCTGGTTCATCGCCGCACCCGGCAATTACAACGCGACATCGTTGCAGCACTGGCCGAGTTCCAACATCCTGCAGCCGATAAACTGCTGGAAGAGCTGACAACAGGGAAATTCAGCCATGACGTTGCCAAAACCATGGAAAAACGCCGAGAGGCACTATGAGCCAGGTTAGCAAAGACAAACTTCACAAACTGCTCCATCTGCTGATCACAGCTGCCGCCAACGCAGCCCTTTACAATCTCCAGCATCTGCACGTACTGCGACTGAACAAGCAAGCGATAGTGGAGTTGCAAGGTTTTTTTAGCAAGACGGACGAACTCAGCCTGAAAGTTATTGACGATCTACTGGTTTGCAACAACCACCCGGTTCCGGACGAACCAGCAGTCAGACGCTTTATTGATGCACTTAAAAGACACGGTATCTATTTTCTGCGTATCACCCCGGAAATTTCCAATGAGGAGCTTCTGAACCTGATCAATGTCCTCAGCAAAAGCCCGGATCGTCCGGCAGCCATCAGCAATAGCGTTCATCTGCATTTCGGACAACTCGAGGTGCGCCGACGGACACAAGACACTTATTCGCCCGCATGGGGAATACAGGAGATAGCTGCTCAGGAGGCCGATCAACTGCTGGAGATATATGATGCTGTCCGCACCGGAGAGCCCCTTGATCTAACCGCAGTTCACCATATTGTCGATGGTTTTATTGCTTCTTTTCATCAACAGAAAGATGCCTTCATGGCCTTTGCTCCACTGCGCGCCATGGACGAATACACCTACACCCACTCCACAAATATCTGCATTCTCAACATCGCCCAGGCCCAGAGCCTCGGCATTGAAGGCAAACTGCTGACCGATATCGGACTGGCAGCCATGCTCCACGATGTCGGTAAAATGTTCATTCCCCATGAGATTCTTGCCAAAGCGGGACAGTTGAGTGAGGACGAGTGGAGTATCATGCAACAGCATCCGGTTCTTGGTGCCGACTATCTCCTTAAAACCCCCGGGGTTCCGCGCCTGGCTGTCGTCACCGCCTACGAACACCACATGCGTTTCGATGGCACCGGTTATCCGCGCGGGCAACAACCCTGGACTCAGCATATCTGTTCTCACATGACCGCTATTTCCGATGCCTACGATGCCATGCGCACCCACCGGGCCTATGACAAAGCCATGGATCTTGATCAGATTACCAGTATCATGATGAACCTTGCCGGAACCAAACTGCATCCACAATTGACCCGTAATTTTATTAATATATTGCGCCGCCTTGAGCAATCGGAGTGACGCTCCTGGATCTGTGATGGACACTTGCGATCTGCAACTGGCTAAACTGGAACAAGCTGAATAACCATATTAAAATAAAGGGCCTTCCTACTAAATTACATGACGGCCACGATTAGCAAAACCATATAATGAACGAAGCAAAACCATTCGAAGGACGTCATCATCGTGAATACCGCTCACCACTCAAAAAAATCTACTGACCACAATATAAGAAATTTTGTTCATGAACTGAATGTCTTCCGCCGGCACGTTGCTCTTTACCCACCGGCGCACCCCAAAACCCTGGCCGGCGCAAAAAAAATACTTACTGAATTCAACAAGTTCAATCATTGTCGCGATGGTATCAGTCTGGGCATTACTCCCGACAATCTCATGTTCAACGGCACCTTCCTTGAGGCAGACAACCCAAGCTGTCGCGACCTGGGAGCTTTTTTTTCACATCTGGATATTGCCGTTATCAGTTTTCATCAGGGGTTAAGCACAACGGAGCTGGTCGAGTTCTGGCAATTACTCTCCTCCAGAGTCGCAGGTCAACAGCCAACAGCACTGGATCTGGCTCTTAAAGAACATCAGATATTTCATATCAGCCTCAAAATCACCGATTATAGTGCTTTCACACAGGATCCCAGCGGGCTGAACACGGCGCCGGCAGATACCGATATCTGGAAAGAGTTTGTCCACAGCTTGATGCCGTTGGACAATGCTACCGCCACCGATTCCGGCAACCATCCGGCTACTCAGCTGGCGCAACTGCTGAACAATTCAGCGACTAACGACCCTGATTTTACAGCCATGACCAGCAAACTGGCGAACCGCCTTCTTAAACAATGCCAGGGATCAGTCGACGGCATCGGCAACCAGCTCTATGACTTCAGTAAAAAGCTCAATCCAGAGATAAGACAGCGACTCCATGAAGAGACGCTGCGCACTCTCGATGAACAGTCCCAAGACGCAAGTGTCATTATTTCGAACCTGCCTGCCAATTTTATCAGCGAGGCCCTGCTCTCTCATAGCAATACAGAACAACAGCTTTCAGCCCGCCTTACTGACCTGCTCAGCGCTTTCGCCGCAAACACCCCGGCAAAAGAGCATCAACAAGTCAATCCATCCGGACGTATCGGCGCGGCACAGCAGCAATCTCGTATTGAGCTGCTGTTGTTGGAAGATCAGCATAATGAATACCTGCCGGATAATTACCAGCAGACATTACAGAAAATTCTTGCCGGAAAAATTCAGGGGAGTCTGCCGGAAAATCTCGCAAAAGAATATAGAAACAGTCTGGCGGAACAAATGATTGAACATCAATGTTGCGACATTATCTTCGATCTGCTCGAAACGGACACGGACGCCGAAACCCAGGACATCCTGCAAAACAACCTCATTGACCTGTCACGTTTTTTTCTGGACACAGGGGATTTTCAGGCCCTGCAAAAAACCCTGTCACGCTGGATGTCTTTTGTTAACAGTGGTCGATCACAAACAAATCTACTAACAGACAAATTTTTAAGTTCACAGCTTCAGCGCTCTTTTATGGAAGACGTTCTGCTTTCGATTCCGGTATGGCACAATGGTAAATATGCTGAGCTATGCGAATATCTGGCTGAAGTTGGAGAACCCTACACGGAACTACTGATCGAACGTCTCGGGAACGAGAAAGACAAAGAGTTACGAAAAACCTGGATGAAACTATTACTCGAACTCGGAAACATTACTCATTCGACAATCCTGGATAGACTAAGTGACAAGCGCTGGTATCTGGTTCGCAACCTGCTGATTATTTTGGAGCAGCAAAAAGGAAAAATACCACCAAAAACCCTGATGAATCTGAGCGAGCACCCTCATCCTGAAGTTCGTTTCGAAGCACTACGTATTCTATTTCGGGTAAATCCCTCTGCAGCGAATCGTCTGCTGCTCACGGAACTGGAAAATGAAAATCCGCAATCCCTGAAAATTCTGATCCCCCTTATGGCAATGAGTAATAACAGGGAGGTTCCTGCTCAACTGAACAGGCGGCTCGAGAAAGAACCTCTGACCGTGGAAAACCTGGAAATTAAATTGGCTATTCTGGCAGGTCTATCTTCTGCTCCGCAGTCTGACTGCCTGCTTTCCGTTATGCGCCTGGCGTCAAGAAGGGAGTTTTTTGTCAACCGTCTGCGCAAACAGTTATTATCAGCAGCCAGTGACACCCTGTGTGCCTATCCTCGCAAGCAGGTCATTGCCTTGTTACGCCACCTGGATGAGAAACAACGAACTACCATACAGAATATTTTGGCATCCCGGTCTTCATCAACTGCGGAGCAATCGCTATGAAACCAATCGGAGAAAGCCCGGCGGAACAATTTGTCCGCAGCGTTACTACCGCACTGGCGACTATTCGTCTCTATGACGCAAATCATCCACAGGTGCTGAATCTATGTCAGCAGGCCCTGGATCAGATCCGCCAACAATTCACTGATACCAATGAAGTCACACTGAAGATCATCAACGACAGACTGGTGTTTCAGGATGTCAGACTCACAGAAAATCTGTCCGTCGAGCGACTGATCCGTGCCATGCATGCTCATGACCTGAGTTTCATCAGGTTAGATAAAACAATCTGCATAGAAGATCTGCTCCAGATGACGACAAGACTCAGTCGACATTCCCATAAAATGGCACCACAACCTTCTTCGGCAAAGGATAAAATTGTTTACGGGAACGTAGCAATATACTCTCCGGCTCAAGCAACTGCATCAACCGGGAGCTCTGACTTCAATGACGTTGCGAATGAGAACCTGGACAAATTCATGGATATCTATAGCAACATTGGTCATGGAAATAAGATCCACACCACCGGGTTAAGAGAAATTGTTAGCGAATTCATTGCGGTTTTTCATGATCAGAAGGACGTCATGCTGGCCCTGGCCCCTATTCGCTCAATGGATGAATATCTTTATACCCATTCCACCAATATCTGCCTGCTGAATCTTGCGCAAGCCAAACTACTCGGCATCACCGGCCCCCTGCTGAATGACATCGGTATTGCCGCCATGCTGCACGACGCCGGAAAAATGTTTATCCCCGCCGACATCCTTAACAAGCAGGGAAAGCTGGATGACCGGG
This sequence comes from Deltaproteobacteria bacterium, assembly GCA_018399135.1. Classification (GTDB taxonomy): domain Bacteria; phylum Desulfobacterota; class Desulfuromonadia; order Desulfuromonadales; family Geopsychrobacteraceae; genus Pelovirga. The sequence goes on from JAGYPB010000024.1 coordinate 37,738, forward strand.
AATGGGAACTGATGCGCAGTCATCCGCGTCTTGGGGCGCAGTATCTGCTCGGTTGTCCCGGAATCCCACGATTGGCGGTAGTAACGGCTTACGAGCATCACATCGGCTATGATGGTACCGGCTACCCCACAAGTTTTCGCCAACTGAATCCATGCAGTTACATGACGTCCATTTCTGACATTTATGATGCCTTGCGAACCCGACGAGCCTACAAAGAACCTTTGAGCTTCGACCAGATCCATGCCATCATGAGCGGAAGTGCCGGCAAGTCACTTCATCCCCACCTGACACACTCTTTTCTGACGGCCCTTGGCCAGTTGGAGCAATAACAATCCAATGCCTGAATTTTTCGCTGAGCTCAATTCGCCCTGACTCCATCAGATCTCCTTGCGACCTGCGGGCGTCGGGTGTTATACATTCCTTCCACCTCGACAGCTGATTTACGTCCGGGGTCAATCAATTCCAGCATTCTAAAAAAATTAAAAGGAACAGGTCATGAGTGAAGACACAAAAAAAATCATCTATTCAATGATGCGCGTCAGCAAAAACTACAACAAACAACCGATCATCAAGGACATTTCCCTGTCCTATTATTACGGCGCTAAAATCGGCGTACTGGGCTTGAATGGTTCGGGTAAATCAACCCTGCTGCGTATCATGGCCGGTGTCGACACGGAGTTCAACGGCGAGGTCGCCCTCTCCCCCGGCTTTACCGTTGGTTACCTGGAGCAGGAGCCAAAACTGGACGAGAGCAAAACCGTGCGTGAGATCGTTCAGGAAGGAGTACAGGAAGTTGTCGATCTGCTGGCGGAGTTTGAAGCCATCAACAATGCCTTTGCTGATCCCGACTGCGACATGGACAAACTGCTTGAACGCCAGGCCAAGGTGCAGGATCAACTCGATGCTGCCGATGCCTGGGAGCTTGATTCACGTTTGGAACTGGCAGAAGAAGCACTACGCTGCCCGCCCCCGGAGACCCCGATTAAAACCCTCTCCGGCGGCGAGAAACGGCGCGTTGCCCTGTGTCGTCTGCTGTTGCAGAAGCCCGACATCCTGTTGCTGGACGAACCGACCAACCATCTTGATG
>JAGYPB010000025.1 GCA_018399135.1 Deltaproteobacteria bacterium
TCCATTTTGCCTTTGAGCACACGCCGATTTTTAACAATCTTGATCTTCACATCGAGCGCGGCGAAATCCTCTCCATCATCGGCCCCAACGGTTGCGGCAAATCGACCCTGTTGCGTCTACTGCGAGGGCATCTACGTCCTCAGGCCGGAGAGATCCGTTGGGATCAAACCCCGCTGCCACAGCTGTCATCGCGCCGCCTGGCACGCCAGGTGGCCGTGGTTCCACAGACGACCCACGTTGACTTCCCCTTTACCGTTCGTGAAATGGTAGCCATGGGGCGTTACCCCCATCGCCAGGGGTTATTTACCCTGGCCGGCGTTGATGACAACAAGGAGATTCAGGAGGCGCTGGCCTTGACCGATGTGGTGGAGCTGGCCGAACGTCAGGTCACTCAGCTCAGTGGCGGCGAACTGCAACGGGTATTGCTCGCCCGCGCCCTGGCACAAAACACACCGGTACTGTTTCTCGATGAGGCGACCAGTCACCTCGATATCGATCACCGCCTTGAACTGGCTGAGTTGCTGGCGCGCCTCAACCGTGAACAGCACAAAACCATTGTTCAAGTCAGCCATGATCTCGATCTGGCAGCAGCGATCTCCCAGCAGATTCTAATGCTCTCAAGCCATGGCGACATCGTCGCCCTCGGCACCCCGCAACAGGTGATGACTGCGGCCAATCTGCAGCGCCTGTTCCGGGTCAATGTACGCGTTGAAACCAACCCCTACACCGGCACCCCGCAGATCACCCCGCTGATCAATACCGCACCACGCAAACTGGGTCACCTGAAGATTCACCTGTTCTGTGGTGGCGGCAGTGGCCGGATTCTTCTGCGCCGGCTGCATCTAGCCCAGGCACAGCTTAGTTGTGGCCCATTGAACCAGGGGGACTCCGACCACACAACAGCAATGGCCTTAAGCATTCCCACTATCGAAGAACTTCCGTTTTGCCCCTATTCGCCTGCTGCTTTAGAACAAACCCGTGCGAAGATAGAGAGGGCAGACATCTGTGTGGTTGCAACCAACTGGTGGGGAGAGGGAAATCTGAGCTGTCTGGATCTGGCATTGGCAGCGCAAGCATTGAATAAAACCATTTACTTAATTAATCCCATACACGAAAATGACTTTACCAACAGGCGCGCCTGGAGCAAAATCGAACAACTTCACCGCCAGGGCGCTGTCTGGTTACGCAATGAAGATCAGCTGTTCGAGCTTCTGCAGGCAGGAACATAAATGATGGAGAGAGATAGTTTTTCCAAGAAAAAACCATTAAGGGAGCTCATCTCATGCCCACCACTGACCGCCAACGCATCCTGATTGCCGATGCGAACCTGATGGGTGTCGCCAGCCTGATCGGCACGTTGAAGGATCGTTATCATGTCGTTACCGCCAGCTCCAGCGATCAGCTGTTAACATTGATCCAGCAGCAATCCATTGATCTGTTGCTGCTCGACACCTGTCTGCCAGGTGATGATTCTTTCCAACTCTGCCACGCACTCCGGCAATCGGAAAAAACGGTTCATCTGCCTATCATCTTTATTGCACCGCAGGCCTCTGCCCAACAGGAAGAAAAGGCCTTTGAATGTGGGGCTTCTGATTACATCGCCCGCCCCTTTACTGCCCCATCAGTCAAAGCGCGGGTTAAAAATCAATTAAAACTCAGCACCGCGCTGGGTGAACTCAAACATCTCAACACCCTGGCCCTCGACGCCAACCCTAACACTGGACTGCCGGGCAACAACAGCATTCATCTGGAACTGGAGCGGTTGCTGCATAGCCAGGAAGCGTGCTGCGTTATCTACGCTGATCTCGATCATTTCAAGCCCTACAACGATATTTATGGGTTTGCCCGCGGCGATGAAATGATCATCTTTACTGCCAACGTTATCCGGGTATCACTGCACAGTTGCGGCTGTGGTGACGCTTTTGTCGGTCACATCGGTGGTGATGATTTCATGTTCACAGTGCCGTCGGCCGTTGCAGATGCGGTTACTAATGACATCCTGCGGCGAATTGATCTTGGCATAAATGAATTTTTTTCCGCTGAGGACAATGAGCGCGGACATCTCGTGGCGAGCAACCGGGAAGGGGTCGAACAACTCTACCCTTTAACCAGCCTCAGCATGGGAGGCGTTGACCTGGCCAAGCGTGAGTTTAAGAGTGTCTTCGATATAATCGACGCCTGCACAGAAACCAAGAAACTGGCAAAACAAAAACAGGGCAGTAGTATCTATATCTGTCAACGCCATTCATCGCCTCAGCCATGATGACTGGGTTTCAGAGGTATTCCGGGTGGCGAAAGGAAAGCTCGAATCGACCAAGAAAGTTTTCCAGCAGACGGTAGGTGATTCCCCACAGAGGGCGGTCACTCCATTCAGACAAGTCGATCACCGGATGACGGCGGCCGGCACCGCGATAGTGAAAGTCGTGCAGGCGATGACGCGCCGGATCCAGCAAGGTACGAAAGGGTACCCAGAACAGATCAACCACCTCACCATTCAGACAAAACTCAACCTCTTCGTCTAAATGATAAACAAAACAGGCAATGTGAATCGACAGATAAGCTCCGGCCAGATCATCGCTGCGGCCCAGGTAGTGCTGCGCAGAAAGCTCCAGTCCAATTTCTTCAAAGGTTTCGCGCTCAGCAGCGGCCCGTGGAGTAGCATCTCTCGGATCAACACACCCCCCCGGAAAAGCCAAATCGCCGGACCAGGGATCCAGCTCATGCTCAGCACGCCGGATAAACAAAACTTCCGTTTCACCGGTCTGCTCACGCAACAGCATGGCCACTGCCGCCCGGCGAAAATCCTGCTGCGTCAGCAGTTGTGGCTGGTATTGGGTCAGTCCGGCTCTGATCTGTTGCAGGTCAATCATGGCGACTAAGCTCGGGAAACGAACCGGCACTCGCGCGTATCTACCTTGATTTTTTCCCCGCTTTCAAGGTAGCCCGGCACCTGCACACTGATCCCGGTTTCAAGTACCGCCTCCTTGGTCTGGGCGGTAGCAGTGGCGTGACGAATCGCCGGCGCGGTTTCGGTTACGGTCAACTCCACTACCTGAGGGAGGTCGATAGTGACGACCTGATCGTTATAGATCCCAAGGGTGACTTCGGCTCCTTCCAGCAGGTAGCCACGAATATCTTCATAGATGTCCCCGCCCAGCTCATATTGTTCAAAGCTTTCATTATCCATGAACACGCCGTGATCAGCAGCAGCGTATAAAAACTGCCCTTTACGACGGGAAAAATCGGCCTCGTCAAGACGGTCGCCCGATTTGAATGAACCACTCAACACCTGGCCCGTCAACAGATTGCGGTATTTGGTTTTGACCAGGGTATTGCCACCACGTGCGGTCGGCGACTGAAAACTGACGTCCACCACCAAGCAGGGGGCCGCATCAAGCTGAAAAATGACCCCACGACGAAAATCACTTGCTTCGATCATAAATTCGGATGCTCCTTGAAAAGAAATTACGACGGACAAAAAATACTATTATTATTGTATCTGGTCAGCTCTATCCTTGCGCAGGGTCGGGGAGCCTGTGCTGAACCTCTACCCTTCCTCACACTCCGGCAGCAGCGATTCGCTTTTGCGATAGGCTGTTCCCTGAAACCGGGCAATCTGCTGCCCCTGCTCATCATGAATATCAACCTGATAGACCCCGAGTCGCCGGTTGCAGGAAACCTCTTGTGCTTTCGCAACAAGAGTTCCGCCAAGAGCAGCATTGATGAATGTCATACTGGTATTGATCGCCAATGCCAGCTGTCCGCGACTGTTCACCGCCGCCGCAAAGGCAAAATCAGCCAGAGCAAAAAGAGCCCCACCATGAACAGTTTTGGCACCATTAAAGTGAAACGGCTGAATCACCATGTTCACCGTTGCGGCGCCCGGCTTCACTTCGAGCAATTCAAAACCACAATGCCGGGCAAAATGATCGTTGGCGCGAAAAAAATCAAGGTATTCCTGCACCATCACCCCCATAAACCGTCGGAAAACTTTTTTGCCAGCGGGCGCGGATTATGCAAGTGCTCGGCCGCGTTAGCCTTGACACCACACTTGCCGCAGATAACCGTCGGTTTATTTGAGCGGCGATCCATCTCTTCCATCAACCCCTTGGCCTTGAGTTCACACATTTTCAGTTGTACCAATTCATCTTCCATAAAAACTCCTGTTGAGGTTTGGTCATTTAATAAAAAATCATAGCCGCAATTGGGGGCACAGCGCAAATCGAACTGATGGGTCGAAGTAAGATTTTAAGTAGAAAGGTTATTTAGACAGGTGACTTCTTGCGTGGCTCTTTGCGAAAAACCCCATCGCTGCCACGGCGATATTGGGGTTTTTCCTTTTCCAGGGCGCGGTGATAGAAAAAATTAAACGAAGGGGCTTTGTTCGGCCTGGTAACGACCGGACGAACAGGGGTCGGTGCTACCGGGACTTCATCTGGTGCAAAGATAGCCTCAAGGAGTGAATTGAGAAAACGGCTGAACTTTTGAGCGGGATCAAGGTTCGCTGTTGGCTTGTCAGACGCAGACGTGACCTTAGTCTGAAGACGCCTGGCCAGTTCTTCATCATAGCGTGCCCGGCGCGCCGGATCGGCAAGAATTCGATAAGCGTTATTGACCTGGCGGAAAAGTTCAGCAGCAGCTTCCGAGCCGTGATTGGTGTCGGGATGAAAGCGCTTGGCCAGACTGCGATAGGCTGTTCTGATCCGCGGCAGATCAGCATCCGTCGGTATCCCCAGCAATCTGTAGTAGTCTAATGCCATAAAAAACACCCTGAACCCTGTCCGATGGATGATAGAAGTCGACAAGCTCGCATCAACCGGTCGTCCTTGTTCTTGTCGACTGCATCACGGTGAAACTTTAACCGGTAGCAAAGCTCACGGTGACATCCTGACGATGTTCGGGATCAATCATCCAAAGGGTGCTCGGCTGGAACTTGAACATATTGGCGATGACCAGATCAGGGAACTGTCCAAGCCGGGTGTTGTAGATAGTCACCGAAGCATTGTAGAGTTCGCGCCGATCAGCAATCTGATCTTCGATTTCGGTGATCCGGTAACTGAGCTGGCGAAAACCGGCATCGGCCTTGAGGTCGGGGTAACGTTCCACCACCATGAACAGGGATTTCAGGGTATCGGTCAGCATGTTCTGAGCTTGCAGTTGCTGTTCATCGGTGCGCGCCGAGTTGACCATGGAACGTGCCTTGACCACTGCTTCAAGGGTTTTCTGCTCGTGCTGCATGTACCCTTCGCAGACCTTGATCAACTTGGGAAGTTCGTCGTAGCGCTGTTTTAACAGTACGTCAATGTTGCTCCAATCCTGGATGATGGTGTTTTTCAGGGCAATAAAGCCATTGTAGATGATAATGGTATAAATAATCACCGCGACCAACAACAGCAACAACACACCCAATGTGATCCAACCGGTCATAATCAAGCTCCTTTTTATGCATGAGGAAAGGATTAGTTTAGATAATCAAGCAGCAAATAAATGGACGCTCCCAGCAGCATGGTACTTAACAATAACAAGCCGGCGGCTGTATTGCGATAGTTTCCAGTTAAATGGGTCTCGGAATGGGTTTCCGCGATAATCAGCGGACGCCCCGGTTGTTGTCCGATAACGATATGATCTTCCTGACGTCGGCGTTGTTGGCTGCGCTTCATCATGCGCTGATGGTACACCTGTTCTTCGATCTGCGCGCGCGCAACGTCCCATTCATCAACACAGATTTCTCCGTCACCGTCAAGATCAAACTCCTGCAGACGTTGCGGGTCGTGTTTAAGATCACGCAACGCCGTCTGTACCTCTTCGCGCAGGGTATCACCCTCCTCCTGTTTGCCGGCAGCAAAACCAAGCACGTAAAGCAGGGTTCCTTCGATGATAATTTCTTCCTGCCACTTTTCCGTTTGATCAGAATCAAAGCGGGTCAAACCGATCTGACCGGGAAACCCCTCCTGCCGGGTACCGGCGCGCACCCGCCCACCGGCAGGATGAATTTCGATGCGGCCGGTATCATCTTCGAGGAAAAACGAGGCATTGTCGCTCGTGGTGACACTAACCGCCTGCCAACGGTCGTTTTTGTCCTTACGGTAACGGGTCAGGCGATAGTAGACGCAAGGCATATGGGACATGGGAGTCACCAGGGCATATTTGCGCAGGGCTTTACCCTTGACCTCAACCATTCCCATCGCAATGGATCGGATGCGACTGGTGGGGGTATTCTCAATCTTGCGCTTGATGCGTAGATGATAAAATCCGTAATAAAACGACAACACCGCCAGAACAAAGGGCGCCGCGCCTGAAGCAATACTGTGGTAGGCGATCTGATCGACCAGATCGCTCTGATCAACCATCAATAACAACATAAAGCTTAAAAAACCGCCACCAAAAGCAGCAGCTGTCCAGATACGCCGCGCCGTCCAGGCGGCCGGCGCACTCGGCGGGGGAGCCGGCAACATGGGCGCAGGAGCCCTCTGTTCTGGCGCTTCACGGCTTGCTGATAGCGCATTATCGTTACCAGCTGTCGCAGTGGCAATTTCATTCATCAACGGATGCAACCCTACCTGGGTGTCTTCAGCTAATTCGCCGGCGGCCAGCAGCGGTGACGCCAAAAGGGTACCCAACAGGGAAGGTTCAGCGGCCTGACCTTCACGATTGTCGGACTTACGTGGCAGCGAACCATGACGCCACAGATCAGCCATTAACCAGCCATAGCGGGTCATGCCATTGAGATTATGACGCAAGGCATCCTGATCATTTTTATCAGCACGGCGCAATTGACAGCCTGGTAACAGGGCCAGACCAAGCTCAGTATGGAGCTGAAAGGCGACGGATCCTTCTTCCATCAACCTAAGCAGTGCCTCAAGATTTTTCCGACTACTCAAGGTGGCAGCCTCGCCCAACCCTTCAGGGTTGAAACGCCCGGGGAAGACTCGCACCGCGGCCGTTATTTTTTTGCTGTCATCAAGCAGATAGAAATCGAGAACCGGTTGCCCCTGCAGAATCATGCTGAGCAGCGGCTGCTGATCTTCGTGACGGACTGCATCACGTCCGCGATAAGCGTTGCCGGCCAGCATGCGCGCCATCAGTTTATCAGCCAAACCACCAGACACATCCGCCAGCACCGCCAAAACAGTACCACCTTTGCTAAATACAACCTCCTCTTGCCGACAAGCAAATACCACCTGGCTGCTGGAAGTTTCAAAGCCATAGATACGCTTTGGAGAAAAAGTGGGCGAAATCGGATCAATCAACCAATGGACATAAGCAGACTCAGCCAAAGTGGCCGAGACTTTTTCCATCTCAGTGCGCCCCCCCTGAGCCAGTTGGGCCAGGCTGCGGCCAAGCAGGCGCTGACGACTCTGAAACATATCGAGCTGATGGCGTTCAAACAGCAGACGCAGAAAACCCTCAAACCGCTCCGGCGGCTGGGGATATTGCTGGACAATAAGAAGGGAATCCTGAGACATACGACCCGACCTGGACATTAGTTAGTATTTATGAGTATAGCCACATAACTCATGTCGCGGCAAGTATTAAGTAAACACAATAACCATTTGGCGTTGCGCTAAACAGATGCTAGTATGCAAAAGTTAGGTTTAAATGAAAAGTCTCAGCACCAGCACTCATATTGAAGGGCCCGGCATGACTCGTTGGCTTAAGGGATCTATTGGCAAAAGTCTTGCGTTGCTGTTGATTATTGCACTGATTCCAGCCTTCAGCATTCTGCTCTTTAGTGGTGTTGAACAACGGCAAATTGCCATCAAAGACGCTGAAAGGAACGTTCAACTCCTCACCCGCAGCATGGCACAAACCCAGCTTGATCTTGTCAATACCAGCCGCAGCATCCTTTCTACCCTGGCGTTATTACCGGAAATCCGGGATTTTAACGACTGACTCCAGCGAAAAATATTTCAATCCCTGATCAAACAGAATCCCGAATTCCAGAATTTCACCTGACCGATCTTGATGGCGAGTATGGCGGCGTCCGCTCTGCCCTTCGAGGGGACAAACCTCGCCGACCGAAAACATTTCCGTCAGGCCGTTGGTTGTGATGATTTTGCCGTAGGTGAATTTATCATATCGCGGGTCGGGGCAGCCGAGCCCGCCCTGGCCTTTGCCTACCCGGTCAGAAAAGCGGATGGTAAGGCCCGTGGGGTATGACCGCCGCCGTCAACCTGGCACGTTTTTCCACACTACAGGACGTTCCGCAGCTGTCGGATAAATCGCTATTGCTGTCACCGATCATCAGGGAATCCGCCTGTTCTATCAACAGCCGCCCCGCTACCAACCCGATTGGTCAGCCTATAACACAAGACGCATGGGACAAATCCGCGCGGCGCAAAGAAACAGAATATTCAAAAAGTATCGGATCGATGGTGCCCAGCGTGTCATTGCCTTTGAACCGATCAGTCTGAGCCCTGACACGCCCGCTTATGCCTATGTCTGGGCCGGGATCTCCGAGCAGGAAATTCTTCAATCCGCCAACGCCATTCTAACCCGTAATCTGTTGCTGTTGCTGGCGGCCATGATAGTAACCCTGATCCTGGCCTGGCGCATTGGGCGCGTCACCCTGGTTAAACCGATCACAACCCTTGCCGGCTTCAGTCGCTCTCTGGCCTCCGGAGCCCTTCCCGAACGTCCCGTTGTTGAGATTGCACCGACGGAAATAGTGACACTGACAGATACCTTTTACAACATGGCAACCACCCTCGAAACCAATCGGATAGCCCTTGCCGCAGAGAAAGAACAGCTTGCCGTCACCCTCAACAGCATCGGCGATGCCGTCATCACCACTGATACCGCTGGCCGGGTGGCATTGATGAATCCCGTTGCCGCAAACCTGACCGGCTGGAGCATTGAAGATGCAACAGGCCGCCCCCTCAATGAAGTCTTCAATATTGTCAATGAGCACTCCGGCGAGCCTTGTGAGAGTCCGGTTGAAAAAGTCTTAAGTTCCGGACAAATTGTTGGGTTGGCCAATCATACCGGATTGATATCCCGTGATGGTCAGATGCGCAGCATCGCTGACAGTGGTGCTCCTATCATTACCAGTAACGGGGATACCATCGGTGTTGTTCTGGTGTTTCGAGATGTCACTGATCAGTATCGCCTCGAACGTGAACTTGAGAAAATCAGAAAAATCGAATCCCTCGGCTTGCTCGCCGGCGGTATCGCCCACGATTTCAACAACATGCTTTCCGCGATTCTTGGCAATATCGATCTGTCTCTACTGGATTCCAACCTCACTGAAAAAACCCGTAAACGCCTCGGAGATGCAACCAAAGCATCCCTGCGTGCCCGCGATCTGACCAGGCAACTCCTGACTTTCTCCAAAGGAGGGCAACCGGTCAGGCAACTAGCCTCTCTGCCGGAAATCATTAAAGATTCAACCGATTTCATTCTCCATGGAGCTGAAGTATCCTGCCGCTACGATTTTGCCGATAAACTACCGCTGGTGGATATCGATACCAACCAGATCAGCCAGGTGATTCAGAACCTGGTTCTTAACGCCCTGCAATCAATGCCGAAAGGAGGGGTTGTTACCCTCTCCTGCGCTGTTGCTGATGGGAATGAAATTGTCGACACACCCCTTGATCACGCCAGGGAATACGTGAGGGTGACCATCAGCGATCAGGGGGAGGGGATCCCTGCTGACATCATCGACAAGATCTTTGATCCCTACTTTTCCACCAAACCTCAGGGCAGCGGCCTGGGGTTGTCTATCGTCCACTCGATTATCAGCAAACATGACGGCCATATTCAGGTGGACTCATCACCAGGGCTAAACACCACGTTCAGTATTTTCCTCCCAGCCTCAGCGAAAAAGCGCCAGGAAGCCAAGGTTCAAGCTGTCAAATGTTCCAACAACAGACTTCAGGGCAAAGTGCTGGTGATGGATGATGAGGAACCGGTGCTCCAGACCATCTGTCTGATGCTCGAGGAATTTGGTTTGGAATCGCTGAAGGCGACTGATGGAGAAGAGGCCGTTCGTCTGTATCGGGAACATCTGGGCAAAGACCCCCCTATCTGTCTGACAATTCTCGATCTCACCGTCCCCGGTGGCAAAGGCGGAAAAGAAGCCGCACAGGAAATTCTCACCCTTGATCCGGATGCACGAATTGTTGTTTCAAGCGGTTATTCGCTGGACACCATCATGGCCCAACATAGAGACTATGGTTTTTGTGCGGTGCTGGCAAAGCCCTTCGATCTAAATGAACTTGGCAACGTTCTCAACATCAGTTCAACAGCAAGCTAACGTGCATGTTACTTATTGCGCCCGGTAATGCTCGAGGGAATCAATAAACTGATATAAGATTGAGAAATACTCCTGCGCGTTGACGAACATGATGTCGTTGTGATTGCCACGGGGGAAAATCTTCAGCTCTTTGCGCCCCGCTGCCCAATCATTGAATTTTTCCGCATGGCGAACGCTCACCAAATCATCATGACGGGTGTGCATGATCAGCACTGGTCCTGGGTAAGCAGCCATTTTATGCTGGTGATTGAGGCGGCCATCCACGACGGCATCAAATTCTGCCAGGCTGACGCCCAGCTCCTGTGGATGAACCCGTAACAGCAAACGTTCGCGCACATCGGCGATGCCACTCTCGATCACCAACCCGGCCACATCAGGAAAGAGTCGGACCGCCTCCAGGGCGAAAATGGCGCCGACGCTGCGTCCGAAAATAATCAACTGCTCGGGCGGAAGCTGCAAAGCGGCAATTGTTGCCTCCACATCCTTCAGCATCTTCCCCAGTTGCGGTTCACCCGTTGACCTGCCGTAGCCACGGTACTCTGCCAGAAAGCAGTTGAGCCCCGCATGAGCGATCGCCTCGACGAAGCCATCCAGCCAGTCATCGACAATCTCGCCATTACCGTGAAAATGCACCAGGGTTCTGGCCTGCGGGTCAACTTCGTGATAACTGCACGCCAGTTGCGCGCCATCGACCTCAATCATATAAGGCTCTGACAAAAACCCCTGGCGCGGGAAAAAATAACGTTGCGAGATGAGCGGATGGTTGAGCAGATCATGCATGATGAGCCTCCAGGTTACAGCGCTGCAGCAACAGGCTGTCGCAACCGACAGTTTTTTGTTATGATCCCGGCACAATTGAAAAAAACCATATAACAGTATCTCAATCAGATAGCGCCGCCGTCAATGAAACCATCATTTACTCTGCCTGATATCCTCGACATGGAATTTCTGTTCAAGCGCGATGAACCACGTCTTGAGCAGGGTGATGATGCGGAGCTGCGCCGACGCGACCGTGCCATTTATATTGCCACAGGGCTGGATGCGACAGCTGAACCGGCCACGCGCGCACTGGCCGGCCATTGGCTTCATGCCCGGCGTCGCGAATATCAGCAGCAGCAACTGCCCTTGCCGGGGCAGATCTGGCAGGAAACCACTGCCCTCAGCGCTGTCCTGCTGTTTCTGTTCAGTTTGCTGGTGGGTAGCGGCCTGGCGGCATCCTTTCTCCGCTATGACGGCTCCACACCGGTCAATGTGTCCGGTTTTTTTGCCATCTTCATCCTCGTGCAACTGCTGCTGTTCATCCTCAACCTCGGGCTCATTGGTTATCGCTTGCTGCCCCGGGTAAAATCCCCAAAGTCCATCCTCTATGCCCTGCTCAGCCGCGCCCTGACCAGAATCTTTACGTCATTTTTCAAGCGCTCGCAGAAGCATCTGGCGGCGACCCGGCGTCTTGATCTGCAGGCCGCAGCAGGAAGCTTGCAGCAACTCCAAAAAATCTACGGCAACCTGCTGTTGTGGCCGGCATTTATCCTGCTCCAGCTTGCCGGCAGCGGTTTTAATCTGGGAGTACTGCTGACCCTGCTGGCCAAAGTCAGTTTCACCGACATTGCCTTCGGTTGGCAATCGACTCTGCCGCTGACCGATTTTTTTCTCGCCGAGCTGGTGCGCTGGATCGCCCTGCCCTGGATCTGGCTGTTGCCACCAGAGTGGGCATATCCCGGCCTCGAACAGATCATCGGCAGCAAGATTATTCTGATTGAAGGTAACTGGCGTCTGACCAGTACGGGGCTCACCTCCTGGTGGCCGTTTCTGCTGTGCGGAATTTTAGTGTACGGGCTGCTGCCTCGCCTGCTGCTGTTAAGTTGGGGAAGTTATCAATTGCGTACCGGGCTGAAAAACCTCCCCTGCGACAGCGCCTCCTTCCGCCAGTTACGCAGGCGCATGCTCACGCCGATGGTACATATAGAAGCGCAGCAACAGATCCCTCCCGTGACGGCGCGCCAGCAGCCGGCCCCTGAGCAGAGATCCCAGCAGGCAACGTTGAACGGTAACGGATATCTGGTTCTGATACCTGACGAACTCTGGGATCTTTGCGCCGTTGATCTTCTGGCCCAGCATCTGTCTGATGTTGACAAAAACAGCCCGCTGGTACCGATCCGCTACGGCGCCATCGAACAATCTGATTTGGCGTTTTTCGACCAGGTCAGCAGTACGCTGAAAGACCGGGATCTCGCCGGTATCGTGGTTCTGCAGGAGGCCTGGCAACCACCGATCCGGGAGATCACTACCCTGCTCGGACACCTGCGCCGGATTATTGGCAGCTCCTCGCCCCTGTCGATCGCCTTGATCGGCAAGCCCGCTACAAACAAGCCATTGTCCCCGGTTCAGTCGCAGGATCTGACCATCTGGCTGAAAACCACTAATGCCCTGGCTGATCCCTATCTGGATGTTTTCCCCCTGGTGGCTGACTGATGGCAGCCTCTGTTCCCATATTTGCCATTATTGGTCACCCTAACGAAGGGAAATCCTCCGTCCTATCCACCCTTGCCGAAGACGATACGGTAAGGATCAGTCCGATTCCGGGGGAAACCACGGAGGTTCAGAATTTCCCAGTGATGATTGATGGGCAGGAAATCATCCGTTTTATCGACACGCCCGGATTTCAGAACCCCCGTCAGACTCTGGCCTGGATGCAAGATTATAAGGGGCCAAATAACCAGCTGCTCACAGCGTTCATTGCCGCACATCGAGATGACCCTGATTTTCGTGATGATTGCAATCTGCTGACACCGGTGGCGGCAGGAGCCGGAGTCATTTTTGTGGTTGATGGCTCACGACCTGTGCGCAATATGGACAAGGCGGAGATGGAGATTTTGCGTCTGACCGGAGCGCCACGTCTGGCGGTAATCAACAGCAAGGAAGACGACAGCAGCTATCTCGACAACTGGAACGCCGAATTTCGCAAACATTTCAATGCCATTCGGGTTTTCAATTCAAGTCGTGCCAATTACGCCCAGCGTATTGAATTGCTGGAAAGCCTTAAAGCCATCGACCAGCAACTGGAACCGCTGCTGAAAATGGTCATCACTACCTATCAGAGCGACTGGCATGCGCGCAACCAACGTACGGCCGAGTTGATTCTTGAGCTGCTGCGTGACGTCCTTGGTTACCATACCACAGCACCCTGCGACCCGAAAGACAACGAAACTCTGAGCAAACAAAAGCTGACGCAACACTACATGGACTATGTCAGTCGCACCGAGCATCAGACCCACAAAGCTATCCGCACCCTCTACAAACACCATATTTTTGATCTTGAACTGCCGCCGCACTCGATCCTCCAGGAAGACCTGTTCAGCGATAAAACCTGGGAATTTCTGGGGCTGACCGACAAACAGCTGGTGCTGGCCGGTGCCATCAGCGGTGCGACCATAGGTGCCGGTATCGATCTCGCCGCCGGTGGGGTCAGTTTCGGGGTGTTTTCAGCATTGGGAGGATTTCTCGGTGCCGCCGGCACCCTGTTCAAGGGGAAGGATCTGATTGACAGCTTTGAACTGCTCGGCTTCAAGGTTGGAGGCGAATCGATCCAGGTTGGTCCGGCCCGCAATATCCAGTTACTGTTCATTCTGCTTGATCGCTGCCTGCTGTTCACCTCCCATGTCATCAACTGGGCCCATGGACGTCGTGACTACGACCAGGCGGCCCTTCTTAGAGAACAGGATGGCGACAAAAAGGGCTTTACCAGCAACTGGAGCAGTGACGATCGCAAAGTCTGCAGTCAGTTTTTTATGGCCCTGCAGAAACAAGACACCGATACTCTGGAAAAAACCGGTACCCGTCTTTATGAGATGATCGTCCGGCAACTGCAGCATATGTCTGAAGAATAAGCAAAAAACAGCTATATCTGTTCAGCACCGGGCCTTTGAATCCTATGTCAAGGGACGCTTTTCGTCATCCATGACCGCTTTTTGTCGCCGTCCATGGCGACAAAAACCCTTGTCACAGGATCCAAAGGCCCTGCGCAAAAGACTGCACCTGAATAAATTACTAACTGCTTTCCGTGGACAAAGGCCTTTTACGGTAAAGGTCAACCACTGTGGCGCATCTGCTGATAAGCGTCCAGCGCCCACTTTGCCAAATGATACTTTCAGGTCAACTATCGGCAGCGGATAATCTGCCCCAAGGACAATATTCGCCTGTTCCAGCCAGGCGGTTGGTGCCGCCAGAGCGCATGCAAGCTTGTCGGGCAAAGCCCCAATCTCGGGCACATAGCGTCGGACATAATCGCCATGGGATCAAACTTTTTTGCCCCTGGGTTACCGGATTAAAAATCCGGAAATAGGGGAGCAGCATCAGCGCCACAACCGGCAACCCACTGCCAGCCTGCGGAATTGCTGGCCAGGTCGGCATCCACAGACAATCCCGAGACCAGCTCTCGCCCTGCTGCCATGGGAGCATCAGATTTTCACCAGAAAGAACCACCACCATTCGTACTCGATTATGCATAAAGCCGGTCTGCCACAGTTCGCGCATTCCCGCGTCGACCAGCGGATAACCGGTCAGCCCTCGCTGCCAAAAGCGTAAACCCCCTTCATCCTTAAGCCAGGGGAAGCGCTGGAACTCGACACGCAAAGGTGCTTCGGGCAGGTGAGGGTTATGGTAAAGCTGATAGTAGGAAAATTCACGCCACGCCAGTTCGCTGAAAAAATGGTCCAGATCAGCCTCCGGAATATTTCCCGTGGCTGCAGCCGTCAATAGACTCCGGCGGATCTGGTGGGGGGAAATTTCACCGAAGTGCAGATGGGGCGACAATCGTGAAGTCTGCTCCAGTGCTGGAAAGTCACGCCCCTGACGATAACCGTCAAGACCGGTGGAGACAAAGTCGTTGAGCCGTTGGTGCGCCCCTTCCTCTCCCGGGAGCCAGTGCTGCTCTAATTTTTTGTACCAGCCCTGGCGCGACAGCAGCCCCAATTCCTCCAGCCGGCAGGCACCCGCCACTATTGCTGCCGATGGGTAAAAGTCTGCAGACACCGGCGGATCGACAGGGTTCCTGGGCGCATTGCGCCCCAGGCAGCCGTTGCGGTAATAAGGAGTAAAGACCTTATAGGGCGTACCGTCAGCTTTAAGCACCTCCCAAGGCTCCCATAACAACGATGCGTTAAAACTTTGTGCTGCAATACCGGCAAGGTTCAGGCTCTCTTTTATCTGACGGTCGCGCGCAATACGCCATGGTTCATAACAGCGATTCCAGAATACCCGTTGCGCACCGAGCTCTGTGGTCAGTTGCTGCAGAATATCGTCGGCATTGCCACAAAAGAGTCGCAGGTGCCCGTGCAACTGCTGTTCAAGTTTCTGCAACGAACGATGCAGCCACCAACGGCCGGCACCACCCATCGACCAACTGCCTGACGATTCGTTATCAAGGATATAGATGGGTACGACAGATCCCTGCTGAGTGGCCGCTGCCAGGCCAGGATTATCAGCAAGACGCAAATCCTGTCGGAACCAGAAGATCACCGGGGAATCGGCCATCAAGCACTCCTAAGCAAAACGAATAATAACAACGAAGTAGTTGACATTCAATATATCGAATATTACGATATTGGAATAATTGTTGGACAACCAGTAGAGATCTCTATCAACCATAAGGAGAAAATATCATGAGCGACGTATCCATTTACCGCAACAGTTCCAACAAACCCTTTGATGTCCTGATAGAGGATCTGAAAAAGGCCATTGTAGCATCAGGCTTCAGCGTCCACCACCTCGACAAATCCGACCTGGTTGCTTTCTATCGCGATCAGGGGGTGAGCATTCCGGAAAGCTACCGCCACGCCATGATTCAGATGTGCAAGCCGGTAAATTCAGGCAAATCCCTGCCTGCCAACCCGGAGCGCAGTGTCTTTGTCCAAAAGTTTTTTTCGGTCTACAACAAAGGGGATCAAACGGAAATTCGCTTTTTGATCTATTCGCCGGAACTGATTGTCAACCTTCTTGGCGACGACGAAGAAGGTGTAGAACCATCCAATCAGGACTTTGCCCAGAACATGACCAATGCATTTGGTGCCATGAGAAAGATCGTTGATTCGGTGGTTTAAGAAAGGTAGGTTGAGCATCGCCAAGCCGGTGCCTGAGCTCCGACTCGGTGATGCTCAAGTTTTCACTACTTGGCAGCTTTACGTGCTTCGGCCAGCCACCCATCCCAGGTAGAACGATTCTTTTCAATCCACTCCTGGGCGTGACGCTCTACATCGCGCTGACTTTTCTCGCCTTCATTCATTTTGGTGTTCTGCTCGTTAATATCGATCAACGGCAAGTTGAATACCTCGAAAAACCTTTTTGCCGCCGGGTTTTTCGCTAGGAATTTTTTGTTGGCAACAACCTGAATATCACTGACCACAAAACCGGCTTTTAACGGATCGGTCACAGCCCCTTCAACGCCGCTGACGGTCATACGGTCGACCCCGGCCATTTGAGCTTCACGGGGTTTAATTTCCGGAACGTTGATCCACATGACGTCCTCACCCGGCTTCAGCATGAAAATTGTCCAGTTAGGGGCCCAGGTGTAAAAGAAAATCGGTTTTCCGGCCTGATAACGGGCCAATGTGTCTGCCATGCTGGCAGAGTAGCCGGCTTTGATCGGATTGATGTGATCGTCCAGGTCATAGACATCAAAGTGGTGAGTAATCACTTGTTCACATCCCCAGCCCGGAGGGCAGGCGGTCAGGTCAGCCTTGCCGTCGCCATTGTCATCAAAAGCTTTTTTTACTTCAGGGCGCTTGAAGTCATCCAGCGACTTAATGTTGAATTGCTCTACGTGCTTTTTGGAAACCAGGTAACCCTGCAAGCCACCAGCCTTGGCAACGTAACCAACAATCTCAACGTTCTGTTCCCAGCCCGCCGGCATTTGACCGACATGATTGGGGAACCAGCCGTTGGTCCAATAATCAATATCGCCTAAAAATACGGACTGATAAAACAGCGGATTGGTTAACTCTGTTGGTTGTTTGACATTGTAACCAAGCTCCGTCAAACCAGCCCGCACCAGAGCCTCTTGAAAATAGCCGGTATCCCAGGTTGCCCGGGACGGTTTTACCGTGATTCCCTGACCCGGCTTATGCCCTCCGGCAAAAACCGGCGCGGCAAGTAAAATCATTAACAAAAACAATAATAATTTCTTCATTCTTTTCTCCTTTGTGATGTGAGGGAACGAGATATCATCTCTTAGCCATACCCTGGGTAATTCGATCCAGAACCATTGCCAGCAGAACGATAGCCAGACCGCCAATGGAAGCCAGTCCGATTTGTAATGAATTCAACCCCTGTACGACCGGGTTGCCGAGACCGCCGGCACCAATCAAGGCGGCGATAACAACCATTGACAAGGCCATCATCAGGGTTTGATTTAAACCGGCCATAATAGATGGCATCGCCAGGGGAACCTGGACCTTGCGCAGCACCTGACCGGACGTAGCGCCAAATGCCAGCGCAGCCTCGATCAACTCGGGATGCACCTGACGAATTCCGAGACTGGTTAGTCGCACGATGGGCGGCAACGCAAAAACAATCGTCGCCAGAATTCCGGAAACGGTGCCAATACTAAAGAGCATGACCACCGGTACCAGATAAACGAATGGTGGAATGGTCTGCATAGCGTCTAGGCAAGGGCGTAACAAGGTCTGGAAACGATCACTGCGGCCCGACATGATCCCTAGTGGAATACCGATCAGGGCACAGAAGAAGACCGAACTGACGACCATCGCGATAGTAATCATGGTGTCGCGCCATAAACCCAGATAACCCACCAGGAAAAAAGACAACAACGTAAAGATAGCCACCCCCTTACCGGCAAATCGCCAGGCGGCGATGGTGAACAGGAGGATAACCACAACCGGCGGCAAGGTTGTAAAAAACCATTCGAGCCCTTGCAGACTCAGTTCAATCGGGATCTTGATTCCCTGAAAAAAATCGCGATAGTTAATAACCAGCCAGTTAACAAAGTTTTGTACCCAGCTATCGAGGGGAATCAATTGTTCTTCAAAATTTAAATATTTCATCGGTTAAACCCCTTCTACTGCGACCTGATCCGCATCCGCCGTTTCTTCCGGTTGATTACGATGCAGGGTTTTTAAAAACAGATTTTTGGAAATAGCACCGAGGTACTTGCCGTTGTCATCGATAATCGGTAAGGGTGACGGGTGAGCAGCAACTTCCGGAAGGATGTCCTGCATTGAAGCACTGGCGGGCGCTGGGGAAACCTCGTTAATATATGCATCTGTCAGCCGTTGTTCACGGTCAGAGTGATCAATCAGTTCACGCAGCCCATCAGCCGAAACCAGGCCGAGATACTTGCGCTCAGAGTCGATCACATAACCATATTCCCGGTCGTTCTTGATCAGGCGCTGGAGAGCAGCGCGGGGATTTTTACCATCGGTAGCGATAATGGTAACCTGGCTGTCAGTAGCGATATCTCCGGCAGTGAGAATATTAGTCGGGTCAACACCGCGAAAGAAGGCCCGAACATAGTCATCTGCCGGGTTCTGCAGTATTTCTTCCGGGGTGCCGACCTGTACCACGCGCCCACCTTCCATGATGGCAATTCGGTCGCCGATTCGCATCGCCTCATCCAGATCATGGGAAATAAAAACTACGGTTCTTTTGACTTTGGCCTGAAGTTTAAGCAATTCATCCTGCATTTCGGTACGAATCAGCGGATCCAGGGCCGAAAAAGCCTCGTCCATCAGCAGAATATCCGGATCAACGGCTAATCCCCGGGCAAGGCCGACTCGCTGCTGCATGCCGCCCGACAGTTCTTTGGGAAACGATTGGGCGTAGGGGGCCAGGCCGACCTGATCCAGAGCTTCAAGGGCGCGATCTTCACGCATTTGTTTATCCGCTCCGTCGAGTTCCAAACCAAATGCGGCATTCTGCACTACCGTCAGGTGAGGCATCAGGGCAAAGGACTGGAAGACCATGCTCATTTTTTTGCGGCGCATCTTGACCAACTGATCGTCAGTCATGGCGGTAATATCTTCACCGTCGATCAGAACCTGCCCTGCTGTCGGTTCGATCAGACGATTGAGCATTCGCACCATGGTCGACTTTCCGGATCCGGATAACCCCATGATGACAAATATTTCTCCGGTACGAATGTCAAAATCGGCAGCCTGAACCCCCACGGTTGACCCGGTTTTTTCATGAATGACATCCTTGTCATGCCCCTGATCAAGCATTTTCATCGCCTGCTTGATGTTGGTGCCAAAGACTTTGTATAAATTTTTTACACTGATCTTGATGTTCTGATCCATCTGTGCTCCTGTCATGGTGATTCAATGACCACGGGACTTTTTCCTGGGACAGGAAAAGATCCGCAACAATTCCTGACGGAACAGAAATTTCTGACGGAATCTTTCTTACGGGAAGAACAACCCCAGAAAAGAAATCGCCTGCAGCGGCAGGAACTAACGTAATTGTTTTTTTAAAAAGAGGCAGAGCAACCCGCGACCTGGCTTGATCGAACGAAACAAACCAGGCGCTACTCTTGTTTGGGATGAAAATCTTCGGAAGTACCACGCGGGGCGGTATCCTCAACGATTCTCATGCGGGATCAGGCG
The DNA here is from genome assembly GCA_018399135.1 of Deltaproteobacteria bacterium. Taxonomy (GTDB): domain Bacteria; phylum Desulfobacterota; class Desulfuromonadia; order Desulfuromonadales; family Geopsychrobacteraceae; genus Pelovirga. The sequence continues at coordinate 19,870 of JAGYPB010000025.1, forward strand.
AAACACCCTGGCAAGGGGTTGCCTGTAACTTCTCAATGCTATAGGAATGTTGCCGAAAAATCAACCAGTTGATATTCTTTGTTTTTCTTAACCACATCGACAACTCGACCAAGCGGATAAATTTCATGAAAAAACCAAAGATCAGCATCGTCCGCAACGGGTTATTACGTCTGTTTTTACTGGGATCAGGATTTTTCGCGTTAGGTTTGGGTACGGTAGGAATTTTTGTGCCGTTATTGCCGACGGTTCCCTTTTTGCTACTGGCCACGGCTTGCTTTGCCCGCAGTTCGGAACGGTTTCATCACTGGATGCTCGAACACCCGCACCTTGGTCCGATCCTGCACAGCTACCTCAATGGTCAGGGGATTCCGCTTAAGGTAAAGATTTCTACCCTGGCACTACTGTGGACTTCCATTCCCATTTCGGTGTTCTTTTTTATCACCATCCTCTGGGTGCAGATATTGCTCATTGGAATTGGTCTCGGGGTAACAATCCACCTGTTGCAGCTGCCCCAAACGCCACAGGATTAACCCGCACGCACTTGATCAGTCAAAGCAATCGCTGCGATACATCATCGCCAGACGACCACGACTGGCGAGGCAATCGGGACAAACCTTACCGGCATCACCATATTCCTGCGTGGCCAGGTGCAAGCCGGCAATCTCGGCTGGATCAGTCAAAGGCTGGTCAGAATCGTAAGGGCGACCGCAAAGGAGACATGGCTGCTGCTTCATGCGAGGCGGGATTGAACCAATGCGGCCATGGCGTCGAGAAAATCGTCATGATCGTTGAGAGAAGGCGCGCGGCAGAAGTTGATGATACCGGAACTGACCGCCAGCTCACGGTATTCCATATCAATTTCTTCAAGGGTCTCGATGTGGTCGGAGACGAATGAAATGGGCACCATCAGCAAAGATTGATGGCCGCCAGCGGCAAGTCGGGTGATTTCCTCCTCGGTACCCGGCTCCATCCATTTGACTGGGCCACTGCGGCTTTGGTAGGCGATCGACCAGGCGTAGTGACCAACCCGTTCCATCACCCCTTTTGCCGTTTCTTCCACCTGCTGCTGATAGGGATCACCACGATCAATAAACTTCTGTGGCAGAGCGTGGGCGGAAAAAAGAATCGGCACATCATCACGGATTAATTCGTGGAAGGTCTCCAGCCCCTCGCGTACGCGGTTGGCCAAAGAATCAAGATACAGCGGCCAATCATGCCACTGCTCAATCACCCGATAGTTCAATTGCGGATAGACCTGCGCTGCTGTACGTTTAAAATCGTTGACACTGCTGCCGGTGGTAGCACCAGTATAGTGGGGATACATGGAAAGCACAGTGGCGCTGGTGATACCATCAGCTTTAAGTTGACTAAGCACCTCCGTTGAGAAAGGGTGCCAGTAACGCATCACCACGCAAGGGACAGCCCCATCTCCCAGCCTTTCGGCAATTCCCTGAGCCTGTTTCTGTGTCCACTCGAGCAATGGCGATTTACCACCGATAGCACGGTAGTTTTCCACCACTTTTTTCGCCCGGAAGTAGGAGATCAGCCGCGCAAAGGGCTTCTGCAGTACCGCCCCGGCAGGCAACTGGATCAACTCGCGGTCAGAGAACAGATTATAGAGAAAAGGCCACTGCTTCGAGGGAGTCAGGATACCCATGTTGAGCAGAATCATGGCATGCTTATTGGTACTAGTGGACATTTATCAACCTTCTACAAAGCTCCGAAGAACATAAAACCCAACGCAGTTCACCACAGAGCCACCACAAAGCCACAGGTCAAATCAAAAGCTGAAATTAGAGGTTTACCCAAAAACATCATTTCAGGTTTGCCTCTGTGTCTCTGTGACTGGTTTAAGGATCTGCTACTTCTTGCTACTCAACCGATGCACACACTCCACCAGATGAATCGCGTTTTCCGGTGGTACCGTCGGCAGAATGCCGTGGCCCAGGTGAAAGATAAACCCGGGGCGATCGGCATTTTCATTCAGGATCCGCTGGACTTCCTGCTCGATGTAATCTTTCGGTGCATAGAGCACGGTAGGATCGAGGTACAACAGACCGCCACGTCATCACCGAGGATAGCGCGGGCCTTGTCGATATTAACGTGCCAGTCAAGGCCAATAACATCGCTGCCGGCAACCTTGACCAGGTCGAGCATGGTGCCGCCATTCTTGACGAAGTAAATGATGGATCTTTTTTTGAGTCAGACTTCATCGATCAGTTTTCGCATTAAGGGCGTTGTAATACTCAAGTCGTGAAGACAGAACCTTTACGTGTAAATCTGGAATCGTGTTAGACGGCGACGAAATCTGAATGATGATGGGAATCGTCTCAGTGAATACTATTAATAGTTCAAATGCTAGGAAATCGCTGTACATCATCTCTGCCCGAGGCGGGCAAAATCTTTGCTGCCTGCCCTTCAACCATGTAACACGCAAGCGTAAAGGGGGCACCGCCGGGAAACCGATCAGAGGTACGCGCCCTCAAAGGCAACGCAACCGTTTGATGATTTCAGGCACGTAGGAGACCGCCGTAGCCATATCTTCCGGCACCACCAGGGCATCGACATCGGCACGGGTGCGTACCGGATTGGCAAATACCGGCCCCGGTACAAAATCGAGATCCATCCCCATCGGCTCAAGGGAGTGAGGATGTCGGAGAAGAGGATAGCGGCATCGGCATCGAGAATATCAATAGGCTGAATGGTTACTTCCGCAGCTCGTGCCGGATCCTTGCACAGATCGGAAGATTCACTCCGCCTTGGGCGCGGACTTCCCTTGTATTGGGATAAATAACGCGCCCGGCCTGGCGCATCAACCAGACCGGCACACGGTCAACCGGCTGCCGCCAACAGGCTTTAATAAAATTGTAATCGCGCTGGTCATAGGATGTTGCCTCCTGTGATGAAAAATTAACATCATTAAAAACTGAATTGACCACAGACACTAAGACACAGAGGTTGAATCAAAATCCTGGATTAATACTTTAGTACCAAAACAAAGCTCTTGAAGGTCTAACTCTGTATTTCAGTGCCTGGTCAACCTTAAAGGATTTGTAACTATTCAGCTGTCGTCATGGATGACGAAAAGCGTCCCTTGACATAGGATTCCCGATCCGGTGCTGAACAGATACAAGGATTTTACGTTAATGCGTTTTGCGCTTCCTCCGCAAGACGCTTGCGGGTTTTTGGTGGGATATAGCTGCAGAAGGGCTCTTCAGCCATGTAATCACCGTAAACGGCATCCGCGCGGGCACGGCAACCGCCGCAGACATTAACATACTCACATTCACCACACTTGCCTGAATATTTGCTGCTATCGCGCAGATCGTTGAAAACCTTGGAATTGAACCAGAGTTCCTTGAACGGAATCTGTTTAACATTGCCGACAGATGAATGAAAATAAGAACAGGGCTTGAGGTTGCCGAAACAATCAATGAGGCAGATCGACTGGGCAGCGATGCACCCCTTGCCACCACCGGTTGAAAAGGTCAAGCTGCGGCGTTTAAAGTCAACTCCCTCTTCTTTGGCTTTCTGCGGAACAATCCGATAGTAATGTGGCGCACATGTCGGCCGCATCAGAATGTCTTCCTCATCCTTCTCCTGCTCATAATGCCAGGTGAGGATTTCTTCGTAATCCTCCGGCGAAATCAGCTCGCTCATAATCTCTTCACCGCGTCCGGTCGGCACAATCATGAACATGTACCAGGCGGTTGCCCCCAGCTCCTTGGCCGTTCGGAAGGTGGCAGCAATATCCTGTTGATTACGTTTGGTAAAGGAGGAATTAATCAAAAAAGGGATGCCATTACGCTTCAACGTCTCGGCCCCGCGCACGACGCCTTCGAACGCTCCGGGGGAACTACGGAAATTGTCATGGATTTCCGCTGTCGACCCATCAAGCGAGAGAGAGACCATCTTGATATCGGCACTCTTCATCTCGCCGCACACCGCATCGGTTATCAGCGTACCATTGGTCGCCATGCACATACGCAGCCCTTTGGATGTACCATAGCGCGCAATTTCAAAGATATCTTCGCGCATCAGCGGCTCGCCACCGGACAGCACCATCACCGGTGTACTCACCTCACAAATATCATCAATCAGCTTGAACGCCTCCTGGGTATTAAAATCACCAGCTGACGAGGTTAATTCGGAGGAACAGCGGCAGTGGACACAACTTAAGTTGCAACGCTGAGTGCTCTCCCAGGCGATCCATTTGGGGATATATTCAGTTTGTTTAGCCATGTATTCTCCTTGAAGTTGATACCATCACTCGACTTTACTACGCCACGCTATACAGCTCAAGTATTCTTGCACACAAAGGTTAATCTTTACCTGCCTTTAACAAGCGGGAGCGGCATACAGCACCTTTGTATCAATGCTAAAAGATTCGTATCTGTTCCGCACCAAATCTTCGGATCCTGCGCCAAGAGCGGCAGCTGAATAGATTACAACGAATAAAGATTCATCATAATAAAAACAACATGTACAATTAAAAATGAGCTTTTTCTTATTATTTGTCTTGACTAACGTTTCTTCAATGAGTAGAATCCCCGTTCGATTGCTGCACCGGCTTTTGATGCGACTCACAAACAACAGAAGCCTGAAACAACAGGATGGTACGGCAATGATATTGCGCTGGAGCGCTAAACCAGAAAAGGAGCTAAACACAATGGGCATTCGCATGAGATCAATTCTGGTCATGGGCATTCTTGGTTTTCTGGCAATTGGAGTTCTTGGATTCACCAGTTACCGTCTGAGCATGAATAATGCCCTTGATGAAGCAAAAATCAAAAGCGACATTGTCATGAACTATGCCATGGCATCTCGCGAATTCACCCGTGTTGCTCAATCTCCTCTGGTTCGTCAGCTGGTAGAACCCGACCGTTTTTACCCTGAAATAATGTCCGGCTTCGCCACCGCTCGTGGAACCTACGAAGAATTTGAAAAGACGTACCCCGGTTACATTTTCAGACAGGCGACTCTTGACCCTCTGCATCCATCCAACAAAGCTGATGCCCAGGAAGTACAGATCATTCAAAAGTTTATCGACAACCCCGACCTGGCCAACGACGAAGGGCGTCTTATCAGAAATGGCCAGGAAGTATTCTATACTGCTACCCCTTTCACTGTGTTCAGTAAAAACTGCCTGAACTGCCATGGTGACCCTGCCGACGCCCCGAAAGACCAGATTGAAATTTACGGCGACACCAATGGCTACTGGTGGGAGATGGATGAAGTTGTAGCTGCCTTTATTGTGTATGTGCCGGTTGCCGATGCTATTGCTTCTGCCAAAACCATGTCGCTGACTCTGGCTCTTTATGGTGCCAGTGGTATTATTGTCATGCTGGTTATCATTGGCTGGTTTCTCAATCGCGATGTTGTTGCTCCCATCGTCCGGCTGGCTGAGCGTACCGAAGACTTCAGCCTTGGCGAAAATCTTGACGAACCGATTGACAAGAGCGCAACCGGAGAAGTGGGTGTATTGGCCCAATCCATCGAACGTTTACGGATCAGCCTGAATAAACTGATGCAACGTAACCGCTAGGAGACATGCATGCTCAAGCACTCACTATGGGTGGCGGGCCTCTGGATAACGATCGTGTTGCTTAATCCAGCTTCGGCAGCTGCAACAGACTGTGAAGCACTACGGCAGAAAGTGCAACAGGAGCGCAGCCTGATCAAGAAACAGCAACTTTTGGAGGACGCAGTACGGGCCTGTCCGAACCACGCTCAGTTACATTATGACAAGGCTTACGCTCAAGAGCGTTTACGCCGCTATGATGAGGCCCTTACCTACTATTTGAAGGCGACGGAACTGGATGCGGGTTTTGCCAAAGCCTACTTCGGACTGGCTGATATCTTTGTCGTGCTGGGCAATCTTGAACCAGCCATCTGGGCGTATCAGTCCGGCCTGTCCCTCGAGCCTGACAATCAGCGCGCGGTTACATCGCTGGATCTGGCGCAGATTAAATACCGGTCCGAGACAGGTGAGCGCATTACCTCGGATGAATTTGTCCGGGTGATGCAGGAAAGTCGCGCCCAGAGCACGACAGAAGGCGCAATGGACGGTCCGATCGTGCGTATGCAAATCCTTTTTGAAACAAGCTCAGCCGGACTGACTCCAAGTGCTGTTGACCAACTTGAAACTGCGGGAACAGCGCTGGCGCATCCTTCACTGGCTGACCAACGTTTCGAGATTGCAGGCCACACTGACAGTACCGGTACCCCCGAGCTGAACCTGTCCCTGTCACGATCACGGGCAGAGCAGGTCAAACAGCACCTGATCGAACGCTATGAGATCAGCCAGGAACGACTTACAGTGGTCTACTATGGAGATACCCGCCCTGCCGTACCTAACGACTCATCACAGAGCCGAGCCATCAACCGCCGGGTCGAGTTTCGAAAAATCAAGTGAGCATTTTCAGGACAGACAATAAGACAAACAACGTTCGAATGATTAGTTGTATCTGTTCAGCACCGGATCGGGGATCCTATGTCAAGGGATGCTTTTCGTCATCCATGACCGCTTGTTGTCGCCGTCCATGGCGACAAACACCCTTGCCACAGGATCCCCGATCCTGCGCACGGTCTACAGCTGAATAGTTACGATTAGTTTTTAGCTTGCGTCAGGCCGCTAATCACCAGAAAGGCTGGAAAAATGTCAGATCTTCCGGAAGTTGTTCAAAAATCCGGGCGGCACCAGGTGTGTTGAGAGTTACAGTCCTTGATCAACGCGGAGCCATCCGTGCTCAGGTCGGTACCAAAGACGAAGAAGCTGGCCGACTACATTGCCTTCATGGCCGTTACTTCCCGCTCAGGCACGCAATTACATGAACATCAGTGTCCCCAATCGTGCCAGGATCGTGTTATCCTCAGGGCAAACTCTGCTGATTTTATTTGGTGAAGAGCTGAGCGCCGGGATACTGTTGGAAGATACGGAATACCTCGACATAATCGACAACTTCGCTTCTGTCATCAACGAACTGAAGCTTTAGAGATGAAGGCGTCAATGAATAATCTGCTTGAAGAAATCAAAACATCTCAGGGGTTCTGGGTGCCTGTGTCTACTCAAGCAAAAGGGGATTATTGGATCCAAACCTGCCAGCTACCTTTAATTCAGAACAACAGCGGCGAATTACCGGCATTCTCCATCGGGTGTTTCGTTTTGAATGATGCGGTCAAGCTGGATGTCAACGCTTACGAAATCCAGTATGATGAGGCCACTTTAATGGCGCGGCGCCTGGACAATGAAGCAACACTGGTTGTTATTTGCTCACTTGATGTCAATGTTCCTCTGGTATCGATGGCGTGCGGTATGCAAAGTGCTGAACTGTTGGAGGCGATTGCCGCATATCAAGGCGACGTTGCAGTTCCCGCACCGTCACAGAGGGGCGACGCCAGCAACGCCACGACAAACACCACAGCAAAAACTGACAGCGGAAGAAGTCCTTAATGGGCCACTTGCTGACAAATTAACGGGATAAAACGGGCACTTGCCAAGGGTATTGGGCCGGTCGCTGGAATGGCCCTTGATGGCGCCCTGAAAACCTGGCTGGATCAAGGGGAACCAACAGCGAATCGGTTAATTGACCTTGCTGAACTGCTGTTACCCGAAGTTGACGACGAAGATTGAAAAAGTTACCTTTGTGCATGAGGTTAAGGAACTGCTCTGACGCATCCCATTTATACGATATACTGCAAGCTGTCCCCACGGGGACGGCTTGTTATTCTTCCCAAAAGCTCCGTGAAAACCTCTTTCACTGTTGAAATACGATCAGCCTTCCAGGCGTTGGTGCCACAAAAATCAACCCGTTTCGCGGTGCACGCTTTTGTGCCCGATCCAGGGCCTGGACTATACAGAATCTCTCCTGGTTATCGATAGGCACATTTTTCAGACACCCTACCGGGCAGTGAAGATCATCGTCAGGTCACGCTGACGTATTGCCGCGACATTGCCGATCAGGCACGGCCGGGCAAACCGGCGGGGCTCATCATCAGACCGATATCGGAAGGGTACTGTCAAGATAAGCCTGCTTAAAAGCGTCATCGGCATCACACTCTTCGGTCACGACAAAGCGCGAGGCCACCTGAACGGCGTCCGCCTTTGATCTGAAAGAGCGTAAATTTCTCGGAGATCTTCACGATCCCAGATACCACCAGCAGCAATAATGCGGGATATCATAAATTCCCTCCACTGCCGAAATATTCCTTGACGGCACGTACCGTCACGCTTTAGTCATATTCGCGGATCAATCTTTTTAGTTTTTCAAGGAATGACCGCTGTGGTATATCGGGATCCTCAACAGCAGCATCCGGCAATCGTCCGTAAGCCCTTGTGCCATTTACGTTGCGATCCAACTGTGCCACTTTCAAAGAGACAATAGGAATCAACGCCACATCAGGATAATCTGCCGTCAAACCGGGCAAACCAGGGGTAAACCAGCGCCGCTGATGATCAAGCTTCGCTCCCCCTCACGGGAGGCCCTGACCGCATCATCGCAATTACTTACCGCCACCATACAATTACTTCGATAACACCATTGGGGGCAATTTCATAGGCCTTGCGCAATTCATCGAGTAGTGCCTGGCGATCGTCAGCAAAATAATTTACGCCTGTCGCTGTATCACTCCCTAACGCCAGACCAGGGTTGCAGTCACCCCAATGCCGCCGTTGAGGGCAACATGGCCGGCCAATCTGATATCCGGAAATCCGCACCCCCATACCGCCCCTGAATCGGGGATATGGTACACTGTATTTACCGATAGTCAGTCTTTTTGCCATAGAGTTGGATGCTCCCTTTGCACAATACAAATTTTTATCGTAACTATTCAGTTGCCGCTATTGGCGCAGGGTCTTCGGATCCTGTGGCAAGAGTGTCTGTCGCCATGGAGTGCTACAGCAAGCGGTCATGGATGACGAAAAGCGGCCCTTGACATAGAATCCGAAGATCCGGTGCTGAACAGATACCTGTTATCTTTTGTCGCCGGAAATAATATCGTAATCATGTCGCAACAAATGTAATACTTGTGTAAAAACTGATGGATAGATCTTTATTATCAAGTCGGACAAGGATTTGGGTCGTAGCATGAAGCTGTTTCGCCGTTTATTTCACCCATTGATCACATTTATCAGCATTCAGATTCTCTGGATCATCGTGCTGGTTTTCTGGATCTACTGGTTTCTGGGGCGCCATAGCCAACTCAAGGAACTGGCTATTGAATATCAAACCGAATGGTTACCACAAAAAACGGACTGGTTGATTCTGGCTGAAGGAATTGTGCTGCTGGTCGCTATTCTGGTTGGCGTCTATGTAATTTTTATCTATTGGCGCAAGCAGAGTGCCCTCTTAAAGGCACAACAGCGCTTTATCAGCCAGGTAACCCACGAACTCAAATCACCCCTGGCATCATTGCAACTTCACCTCGATACCATCCAGTTGCGCCAACCTACTGCTGATCAACTCAACCAGTTCGTCGTGCTGATGAAAAAAGACTGCAACCGACTTGATGGCATGATCGACAATCTTCTCAATGCCAGTCGCATCCAGCACAAGGATTCACTTCTCAACCTCCAGCGCGGTAATCTGTCCCACGCCATCGAAAACTATTTGCGCAGCAAGCGTGCTACCCTCCCCCCTGGTACCGACATTGACTGGACTATTGAGCCCGGACTGGTTGCCAACTTTGATCATGACGCTCTGGAAACCGTATTGCGCAACCTGATTGAAAATGCCATCCTCTATAGTGATGGGCCGGCGCGCATCCGCATTGAGATGAAACGTAATGCCAATATGGCTCAACTGATATTCAGTGATTCCGGTTGCGGAATTTCGCGGCAGATGCGCAAGAAGATTTTCAAGATGTTTTATCGCATCAGACATCCGGGTAAAAACATAAGTGGTAGCGGCCTGGGACTTTTCATTGTTCATAATATCATCAAACTGCACAGTGGTCGCATCTGGCTGGATACCTCGACCCAACGCCCGGGGAGCACCTTTCACCTGCTCCTTCCTCTTATTAACACAAGGCCATCAGAATGACTGATCAAATCCCCCTGCTCCTGGTCGAAGACGAACCTAACCTTGCCCACGGTTTGACCTACAATCTGGAGGCTGAAGGATATTTGGTCACCCATGTGACAACTGGTGAAGAGGCTCTTGCGTTGATTCACAACCAACCTTATGCCCTGGTGATTCTCGATTTAACTTTGCCGGGAATAGACGGACTAAAAGTGTGTGATTTATTACGCGAAACAGGGGATCCGGTGCCGATTCTGATGCTGACCGCCCGGAATTCCCAGCAGGATCGCATTGCCGGGCTGAGTACCGGTGCCGATGATTATTTGACCAAACCCTTCAATCTAAAAGAATTCCTGCTGCGGGTTGCCAGTCTGTTACGCCGTGGACAATGGCCCCCGGCGCAAAAAAAACCGACAACCTATCAGTTTGGTGAAAATTTCATCGATCTGAATAGCCGTCAGGCAACAACCGCACAAGGCCTAATCCAACTGACTGAGCTGGAACTTAAAATGATGAAATTGTTTATCAATAACGAAGGAAAGGTCCTGACAAGGGGGGAAATGCTCAAACAGGTATGGGGGGTTTCACCAAAAACCGAAACCCGGACACTCGACAACTTTGTCGTGCGCCTTCGCAAATATTTTGAAGCCGACCCGTCCAGGCCCTGCTACATTAAAACCGTACGTGGGCGCGGCTATCGTTTTGTGAAAAACCCGCGCTGAAAACACTTCAGCGCATTACCGGGCGCGCAGCGGTACCACCAATTTGCAAGCTATAACTACCATCGGGACCGGGACGCACGCCGGTCAACATCAACAGATCGCGAATATTATCCGGAGTCTGCCGTGTCGGGTGCAAGCGCACATTAAGATTCAGTCGGGTTTGTTCCGGCGTTGCCCCAACCAGCAGCGTCCCCCCCCCACTGAGCTCAATGACACCCCCGGTCGCTACCAACTGTTCAACAATGACTCGCGATCCACTGAAATGCCCATTCAACTGCAACAATCCCATTGGGACATCGGTCGGCAAACCAATACGCTCGAGGCCAGACAGCAAGATATCGCTGATATCAACATTAAAACGGCCTTCTCCTTGCGCTCCCTGCACCAGCAGCTCTTCCCCTTGGAGGAGCAGTTTCAGTGAACCCTTCAGGCGATAAGGCAGATCCTGTTCCTGCAACTCGAGCAGTGCCACATCCTGCAAACTGACGTTAATATTACCGTTACGCCACAAGCGCGCACTGACATCACCTTGAGCCAGGGTACCGTTAACATGAACCGCTTGATTCAAGGTCAGCAGTGATGTCCACATGGGTGTCAAACGCAGCTGTTCAATGTTCAACGGGGCTATCCCGGACTGATCCGGGTAGATAGTCAAATCAAATTTCATTCCCAATGGCATCAGCATCGTCGCATGATCACCACGCATAGGGATTCCGGTCTCCCGGGACATTTCCTGCACCAACCGCTGCTGTAAAACCTCTGCCGGGAAAAAAAACCAAAAGGAGAAAAAGCTGCTGACGCAAAATAATACCAGACAGAGAGTAAACAGCCTTAAGCTGGTACCCAGAGTACGCCATGAGAATACGAGGCCAAGGAAACTTTTCATGCCCGCTCCAACGACATCAACACCAGATTGACATCCAACTGCGATCGATCATCAAAGCGCGGACGCACTCTCAATGAGCGCACCTGAATCCCGTGGTTTAGGTGTTCGGCCGCGTGCAAAAAACCAACCAGTTGACTTAATGTGACCCGTTCGAGACGGATCTCCACCGTCTGTTGACGGAAACCATCCTGCACCGAATCGGGTTGTGGCCGCATGGAGAGCAATTGATCACGCACCCCCATCTGTTTAGTCAGATTTTCTACCTGGGAGAAAAGAGGCCGACTGGAGCGTTGTCCCGACTCAATCCCGGCTAACTGTTGACGAAGCTGGACAATCTCCTGGCCGAGGGTTGCTAGCTGTTCAAGATTGCGCCGTTGCCCTTCGATACGCCGATCAAGGTTCTGCATGGTACTGATATAAGGACTAAGCAGCAGCCAGACCAGGATTCCTGACAGAATCAGGATACCCACCAGAACAATGATGCGTTCGCGCCCATCAAGTCTGTCGATCATCAAGGCCTCCCTGTTGCGATGGCAAGACGCATCTCAAAATCGACCCGAACATTATCCGTCGCCAACCGCGCATTGGTGATGGTCACCTCACGAAACAACGATCGGGCGCCCAATTCTTCAGCAATCTGATTGACCGCATCAAAAGATTCAGCAGAGCCGGAAATCCTCGTTTCTTCGGCACTATAGTTAAAGTCCTGGAGTTCTACGTTCAGCTCAACACTGATGGCATCGGAAATTTCGCTCAATACGGCAACGGCCCCGCGACCATCGAGACCAAGAATCTGCACTTCGGTCAACAGCTGCTGACGCAGCTTCTCCATCTGCAACGGGATATCAACAATAGCATCGGCAGGTATTGCTTGCCTGAAAATACGATTAAGCTGAGCCGCTAGCCCGGCTTCTTCGGCTGACTTCTGCAGATAACTCAGGTGCATGGTCACAGTACCACCGAGGAGTACCAGAATCAGCAGTATGATTGCAACAATCAGCTTCGGTCCCATCATCTGGAGCTGCCCACGAGCTGCAAATTCTCCCTGACGGAAGTTGAGTTGCCCACTCTTTTTGCTACGCAACTCTGCCAGTGCCAGTAATGCCGCCGGCGCCATTTCACGCGGAAGATCGGTTCCAAATACTTCCGGTGCCGGGGGCATAATCACCCGGCCGGAAGCTTCGAGATACTGATTCAACTGATCCGTCACACCGGCGCCCATCACCCACAGAGGAAGATCATCCTGCTCCTGGGCATATTCGAGTTGACTTACCTGCTGGCTGATAAAATCATAAAGTTCATCGTCTTGCAGTTCGCTAGTACCAGGCAGTAAGCGATAATCTTCCACCCGGCCACCAACAATCAGGGCAACAACCACTTCAACACGACGACAGTAAATCAACACCCCATCTTGTTCAGCCAGAGCCGGCAACAGAGCAAAGGGAAAGATATCGATACGACCGGGATTTTGTTCGGGGTTAGGAAAATGATCAAGAAGATCAGCAATCTCCAGCTTGTTAACAACCACTACGTCTACTTCATAGTCGTTGTCGCAGGGGCGCGGTGCCAGATAGGACACCAGCTTTTCCTCCAGCGAAACCGGCAACTGGGCCGACAGGGCCAAGGGCAGCAGCCTCGATCTTGCGTTTTTCGCAGGAAAGTGTAACCGTCGAAACAGGCCAACCCGCGCCGGCAGGTGCAACCAACCGATCTGTCGAAGGCAGTCTTGCCGTCAAGGATATCCAGCAGCGCGGCACGAGACTCTGCCGAACCGTACGCCCGCCGCTCAAGGTCTACCTTGATCTTGCCCGCATCCATCTGCAGCACGACTACCCGCACCTCAGTTCCTTCCAGATCAATACCGATAAAACGTTTTGACATAGTTTATTCCATCTTTAAACTCAACAGGATGTTTCCCTGTTTGGCAACAATAGCCTGAGCGCGACGATTTCCCTGATTAACCCGCCCTAAACTTTCAACCTGATAAATTTTCCCTTGTACTGTTACCGACCCTTGAGTCCAGGCCGTTGACCAGCGCGGGCCGATCCCTTCGACCAGCGCCAGATCTGCCAATTCACGAAAAGCTGAATTCTCCCGATACTGGATCAGCACTTCCATATCCAACCGATCAAAAATAATTGCCACATTACCCGATGCTGCCGAGTGCTGCCAGGCCAATAAAACTTCAGCTGGAGCCGTATTAATATTAATCGCTTCGTCCCCAACGACCCGAATAAAAGGACGCAAAGCGGTGACTATCTCCTCATCAAACCCACGCACCAGATACAATTCATCCAGAGCTGTCAGCTTCGCACCACGGCGCCCATAAGGTGGCGACTGACGGTTATAATAGGCATCATCTGCCGTCATAATCGTCAGATCAGAATGAAACCAGTTAACCAGAGCATCGGCAAGGGTTTGAGCTGCCCCCGAATCGATCTGGAGTACCTCTTGACACAGGGCAATAAAGCGGTGATAGCCGGACAATGGGTTACCACGTGCATCGCCGACGAAATTGATATTCATTCGGCCGCTTAAATCCTCAATTTTCAGACTGACCTCACCATCGCCTACCGGGATGCCGGCAAGGGGCTCCCCCCAGAACTCCGTCGGATGATCAAAATTATTGCGATCTTCTTGCAGAATAATGCGGGCGGCCTCCACCCCGCCACGAGCGATATAGTAAGCCTTTGAGCGATCTCGAAAGGTTTCAACCGAACGCAAGTCAACCAGTGTCGAAAAAGAAAACTCAATCAGCAGCGCACTGAGAAGGGCCACTACCGCCAGTACTATCAACAGCGCCATACCCTTTTGGTTAGCCACAGGATTCATCTACCCCCTCCAGACAGCACAAAACTGCTGCGAAAAGGGATTGTACCACCATGAACGCTATCAACTTCAAACTGAAATTCGATCATTTGCGGGGGTTGATTGCGCGTCCAGTTATCGCTCCATTGACCTGCTGCATAATAACGGATGTCAAATGTCTTCAGCCCGGAGATAAACACCAGCGGTTCAGACGCGGCCAGGTTTGCCAGCAGCATTTCCTCGCTACGATACAGAGAGAAGACGCCCTCCTCTTCCCGCAATTCGTAACGAACTCGCGACAGCCCTCCGCGTTGGCGTTGCAGAGGAGATACCAGTTCCGTATTAAACTCCAGATAAGCTGTTCCTTGAATACTGGTGCCCCCCTCCAGTACCGATCGATCACCCAGGCCGGTCATCCTCATACTACTGAGTTCACCACCGACCCGATCGAAGAAAATTCGCGCCTGATGGTAAAGGATCCCTTCGTCCTCCAGCCGATCCCGCGCCGCACTGACGGCCCCGAACACGCCGTAAATACTACTGAGCAACAATCCGCCAATCATCACTGCGATGATCACTTCAATCAGGGTAAAACCACCAGGGCGTTTCATCAGGGTCCCCCGGCAGGTACAAAAGAAATCAGCTCAACCTGTTCGTTATGGTGCGCCCGCCCCCAACTGACCTGAACATGGAGCTGGAGAACCTGGGGAATCATGGTATTTTCATAATGGATGCGCCAACTGAAATCGGCGAAGGGCTCCTCAAAAACCCCATCTTGTTCCTCGCCAACGGTTCCAGCACCCTCAACCTGGACTTCCTGTTCACTCATTAACTGCTGCGCCAGCAAAGTCGCGCGGGTCAATTTCTGGATCTGTTCATGCACCAGGACGGTTCGGTTTGACAGACCCAGCAAAGTCACCAGCGCGATGGCCACAACCGCCAGAGCGATCATCACCTCAAGCAGGGTAAAACCATCAACGCACTGTGTTCTCTGCTTCTTCAATCCGTGTCGTTCCTGTCAAAGGAGAAAAAATGAGTTGTATATCTCTACCGTCAGCGTGACGTACATACAATCTGGTCTGCTCCATCCAGCCTAACGGGAAAATCCGCACAGTGACCTGACCGGAACGGAAACTCCCCTGGCCCTCAACCTCTATCCGTTGCAGAGTTAAAGGAGCTAACGGAATTTCACGCCGAAAAGGTTCCTTTTCAACCCGATCAGCAGCGACAGCACGCAGCCGATAAGCTTTAATCGTGTGGCGATCGAGGTCAAATTCAAGTTGATGTTCGTCGCGAGTCAATGTCGCTTCGTTATAAAGCTCTTTCACTGTACCAACAATGCGACGCAAGGTAGCGCGCTCATCGGTGCCGAGTCGATTGAACAAGAGGGGAACACTGATCGTTCCGATCACGGCCAGAATGACGATGACAACGATCAGTTCGACCAGCGTAAAACCCTGACGGTTACTCGAGGTTCCAGTTGGCAATATCGGCATTGTCGCCCTCTCCACCCGGTTG
The DNA here is from genome assembly GCA_018399135.1 of Deltaproteobacteria bacterium. Taxonomy (GTDB): domain Bacteria; phylum Desulfobacterota; class Desulfuromonadia; order Desulfuromonadales; family Geopsychrobacteraceae; genus Pelovirga. The sequence continues at coordinate 35,823 of JAGYPB010000025.1, forward strand.
CCCATCAGCTCCATAAGAGAGCAGGTCATAATCGCCATGAACACCGGGAGACAGGTACACATAGGAGTTTCCCCAAGGGTCATTGGGTATCCTCCGGATATAACCACCCTCCTTATAACGGGTGGGAATCCGGCCAATGGTCGGCTGGTTTGCCAATGCCTCCAACCCCTGCTCGGTTGATGGGAAATAGCCGTTATCAAGACGGAACATCCCCAGGGCCTCTTCAAAGCTGCGAATCTGGGTTGCCGCTGAGGTACGCCGCGCCCGCTCCGGTTCATCCAGCAGGCGAGGAACGACAATAGCCGCCAGAATCCCCAGAATCACGACCACCACCATCACCTCAATCAGAGTAAAACCCCGCTGATTGTACTTGGACTCTTTCATTTTTTTCTCCTTGCTAACCCATTCCCTGGCTGGCCTGAAAAATCGGCAACAACACCGCCAGGACGATAAAACCAACAACCCCCCCCATAAAGACAATCATCAGGGGTTCAAGCAGCGCCATCAGCCCGTTCAGCTTGGTCTGTACCTGATGTTCGTAGATATCGGCAACACGAAACAAAAGCCCCTCCAGTTCACCACTGCGCTCGCCAACTGCCGCCATTTGCGCCAGCATCGGCGGAAACGCACCGGAATCCCGCAACGGCGTCGCCAGACCAGCACCCTGGGTCACCTTTTCACGCACCTCAGCCACGGCCTGCTGCAGAAAATTGTTCCCCAGCAAGCGCTCAACAATCTGCAGCGTCGTCAACAGGGGAACGCCGCTGTGCAGCAAGGTGGCGGTTGTCCGCGCAAACCGGGCAGTGGCTTTATGCAGTGCCAGGGAACCGATCAGGGGCAAATCAAACTTTTTGCGGTCAAACCACAGGCGACCGCGATTGGTCAGGGAATAGCGATGGCCAATAAAGACAACCAGTACGATGCCAAGAAGCAACACCCACCAGTAGCCGGTTAAAAATTCGGCAAACCCCATCAGCAAACGCGTCGGTAAGGGGAGTACCTGCTCCAGATCCTCAAGCATGCGGGTAATTTTCGGCACGACAAAGGTCATCAAAAACACCAGCACGCTGGTACCCACCAGAAACATCAGGATGGGATAGGTCATAGCCGCTTTAAGCTGCGAATTAAAACGCGACTGCTCATCCATAAAGTCGGCTAACTGCATCAGCACCTTGTCGAGGGTGCCGCTCGCTTCTCCGACCTGCACCATACTGATATACAACGGCTGAAAAATCCGGGCATGAGCTCCGAGAGCCTTATGCAAGGAACTGCCCTGAAGGACATCATCGCGCACCCGCGACAGAACCGAACCCAACTCTCCCCGCCCCTGTTGTTCGGCCACTGCGGCCATGGCATCGGCCAGAGGCATACCGGCACTGAGCATAACCGACAACTGACGGGTAGCGACACCTAGTTCGAGTACCGTCACCCGCCGGATCAAACCTTTACGGGCGACACCGACGGTGATCTCACGAGCCCCCTTGAGTCTGGTCGGGAACAATCCCTGTTCACGCAGTTTACGGCTGGCGGCATTTGAACTTAAGGCCTCAACAACACCCCGGCGGGACTTGCCATTGGCATCAAGCGCATTGTATTCAAAAAGTGCCACGACCTACACCTCCTCCTGCGTAACGCGCAACACTTCTTCGATGGTTGTCTGCCCGGCCAGCACCTTGTCCAGACCGCCCAGACGCAACGGGCGCATGCCGTCTTTCTGAGCCTGCCGGCGGATAGTGGCGGCGTCGGAATTCGTAGTCACCAGCCCACGAATGGCGTCCGATACTTCAAGCATTTCATAGAGCCCGGTGCGTCCCAGATAGCCAACATCCATACAGTGGCTACAACCACGGCCACGAAAGAAAACAGTCTCTTCAGGAATGGCCTGTCCTTCAAAGAGTTGCGCCAGAACCTTTTCATCGGGGTGATAACTGACGCGACAGTGAGGGCAGATGGTTCGAACCAGCCGCTGCGCCAGAACCCCCAACAGGGCCGACGCCGCCAGAAACGGCTCAACCCCCATCTCTACCAGGCGCGCCAAAGCGCCGGCCGAATCGTTGGTGTGCAGGGTTGAGAACACCAAGTGTCCGGTCAGAGCCGCCTGGACGGCGATCTTTGCCGTCTCACTGTCACGAATCTCACCAACCATAATGACATCGGGATCCTGGCGCAAAATTGACCGCAACCCCTGAGCGAAAGTCAGGTTGATTTTAGAATTCACCTGAATCTGTCCGACCCCGGCCAACTGATATTCGATCGGATCCTCAACCGTGATAATATTCTGTTCGCGCGAATTAATAACCGACAGGGCCGAATAAAGGGTCGTCGTTTTACCCGCGCCGGTCGGGCCGGTGACCAGAAAAATCCCATGATTCTTGCGAATCATCTTCTGGATCTGCGGCAACATATGGGCATCAATGCCGATCTGTTCAAGACCAAGAACGCCTGTACTTTTATCGAGTAGCCGCAACACCACACGCTCACCAAAAGCGGTTGGCAAGGTTGAAACACGGATATCGACATCTTTACCGGCAATGCGCACCGACAAGCGTCCGTCCTGGGGCAGTCGCTTTTCAGCGATATCCAGATTGGCCATAATCTTGACACGCGAAACAATGTTCGCTAAAGCCCGAAAGGGGGGGCGCTGCGACTCGTAAAGAATACCGTCGATACGGACACGGATCACCGCCTCCGACTCAAAAGGCTCAATATGAATATCGCTGGCGCGCTGACGATAGGCTTGGGTCAGGAGCCCGTTAACAAAACGAATCACCGGTGCTTCATCGCTGGTATCGAGCAAATCGTCAACCTGCAACTTGTCCTCAAGAGCAATATCCCCATGGCTGATATCTTCCATCATGCTACCACCACCGGACAGGGCCTCGTACCCCTGGTTGATGGCGTGCATGATCCGCTCAGCGGAAGCAATCACCGGAATAATCCGGCAGCCG